>NZ_BPWA01000001.1:1800000-2100000 GCF_020521555.1 Rodentibacter sp. JRC1
CTTTTACCAATGACAAGTTTCTACAATTTGCCTGAGATTGGACAGGAAACCACCTTATTTACTCATCTTGTTGTACGTGAAGATGCGCATCTTTTATTTGGATTCTCACAAAAAACAGACCGCACTTTATTTCGTGAACTTATCAAAACCAATGGTGTTGGGCCTAAGTTAGCCCTTGCTATTTTATCGGCAATGTCTGTTGAGCAATTTGCTTACGCCATTGAACATGAAGAATTATCTAAGTTGACGAAAATTCCGGGAGTTGGTAAGAAAACGGCAGAACGTTTATTGGTGGAATTAAAAGGTAAATTTAAAGGTGTAAAACAAAGCGATTTCTTTGTAGAAAGTTCCCATATTCCATCACCTTCTTCTGTCGTCTCGCATCAAGAAAGAGCGGGAGATGAAGCTATTGCCGCATTAATTGCACTTGGCTATAAAGCAACAGATGCAGAAAAAATGGTAAAACGTGTAGCAAAACCGGAATTAAGCAGTGAGCAGCTTATCCGAGAAGCATTAAAAGCGGCATTGTAGGTGGGTAAATGATTGAATCCGACAGAATTATCAGTGGTCAAGCAAAATTTGATGAAGAGATTATCGATCGAGCGATTCGTCCTAAATTGTTGACGGATTATGTGGGCCAGCCACAAGTACGCGAACAAATGGATATTTTCATTAAAGCGGCAAAATTGCGCCAAGATGCGCTGGATCATTTGTTGATATTTGGTCCGCCGGGGCTGGGAAAAACAACCCTCGCTAACATTGTTGCAAACGAAATGGGGGTGAATATTCGTACGACATCCGGTCCCGTATTGGAAAAAGCGGGTGATTTGGCGGCTATGTTGACTAATCTTGAACCGCATGATGTGTTGTTTATTGATGAAATTCATCGTCTTTCTCCGGCGATTGAAGAAGTGCTTTATCCGGCAATGGAAGATTATCAGCTGGATATTATGATCGGAGAAGGGCCGGCGGCGCGCTCTATAAAATTAGATTTACCCCCTTTCACACTGGTGGGCGCAACAACGCGGGCAGGTTCTTTAACTTCCCCTTTGCGTGATCGTTTCGGTATCGTGCAACGTTTAGAGTTTTATTCCGTGGAAGATTTAACGTCTATTGTTGCACGAAGTGCAGACTGTTTGAATCTTGAATTAGAAAATAAAGGTGCTTTTGAGATAGCGCGCCGTTCACGCGGTACGCCACGTATTGCAAACCGTTTATTACGCCGAGTACGGGATTATGCCGATGTGCGTAACGGTGGGATCATTTCCTTAGAAATTGCTAAACAAGCCCTTTCTATGTTGGATGTAGATAATGCGGGATTTGATTATTTAGATCGTAAATTGCTGACTGCAGTGATCGAACGATTTGACGGTGGACCGGTTGGGCTTGATAATCTTGCTGCAGCTATCGGGGAAGAACGGGATACGATTGAAGACGTATTAGAGCCTTATTTAATTCAGCAAGGTTTCTTACAACGAACACCTCGTGGGCGTATAGCTACATCACAAACTTATCGACATTTTGGGCTGCAAAAATTGACGGATTAATTAAACAGAATAGAAAAACACTTACATTTTGGCAATTCCGATGAGATTGCGCAAGCGGTAAGACATTATATTCATTATTATAATGAGGAACGGATACAACTAAAATTAAACGGTTCGAGCCCGGTATAATATTGAGTTCCGACCGCTTTCTAGTTTGTCTAACTTTTTGGGAGAGCAAAAGAATAAAAATAAACCCACCTTATTAAAATAAAGCTGGGTTTATTAGCCGTTTGAAAAGGAAACCTTAGTTTCCCTTTTTTCCCTCTGATGTTGAATAAATCTTACGATCTTTTCATAATTTCAAAAAACTCTTCGTTGGTTTTTGCCACACCGAGTTTATCAATAAGCCATTCCATTGCTTCCACTTCGCCCATCGGGTTAAGGATTTTACGAAGAATCCACATTTTTTGTAATTCATCAGGTGAAGTGAGCAAGTCTTCCTTACGTGTACCGGAGCGGTTGAAATCAATCGCAGGGAACACACGTTTTTCGGCAATTTTACGGGAAAGATGAAGTTCCATGTTACCGGTTCCTTTAAATTCCTCAAAGATAACTTCATCCATTTTTGAACCGGTATCGACAAGTGCGGTTGCAATAATAGTTAAACTTCCGCCTTCTTCTACATTACGTGCAGCACCAAAGAAGCGTTTTGGGCGGTGTAGAGCATTGGCATCCACACCACCGGATAAAATCTTGCCTGAAGCCGGAGTTACCGTATTGTAAGCGCGTGCCAAACGGGTAATTGAGTCAAGTAAAATCACCACATCTTTTTTGTGTTCCACAGAACGCTTTGCTTTTTCGATCACCATTTCCGCAACTTGTACGTGGCGGGCTGCCGGTTCATCAAAGGTTGAGGCAATTACTTCACCTTTTACCGAACGTTGCATTTCCGTTACTTCCTCCGGACGTTCATCAATGAGCAGGACGATCAGTTCGCACTCCGGATAGTTATGGGTAATACTTTGTGCAATATTTTGTAACAGCATGGTTTTACCGGCTTTTGGCGGTGCAACAATCAAACCACGTTGACCTTTACCAATAGGGGAAGCCAAATCCAAAATACGTGCCGTTAAGTCTTCTGTCGAGCCGTTACCACGCTCCATTCTTAAACGAGAGTTTGCGTGCAACGGCGTTAAGTTTTCAAATAAGATCTTACTCCGAGAAACTTCCGGTTTATCGTCATTGACTTGATCGACTTTCAATAATGCGAAATAGCGTTCACCTTCTTTAGGCGGGCGAATTTTACCTTCAATTTTATCACCGGTTTGAAGATTGAAGCGGCGAATTTGGCTAGGAGAAACGTAAATGTCATCAGGACCTGCAAGATAGGAGCTATCGGCAGAACGGAGAAAACCAAAACCATCCGGTAAGATTTCCAACACGCCGCCACCGAAAATGTCTTCACCGCTTTTAGCGTGTTGTTTTAAAATTGCAAAGACAATATCTTGTTTGCGCAAACGTGCTAAATTTTCCAAGCCCATTTGCTCTTCACCTAGTCTCACTAAATCGGAAACGGGTGTATTTTTTAGTTCTGTTAAATGCATAATGAATTAATTGTTGGGATTAATAAGAGTTGAATTATTGAATGGTGGGCAATTGCCCTAAAATCGTCGCGTAAGGTATCACCAAAACGTCATTCTGTCTAGTTTTTGTTGTAAAAAAATTAATGTTTTTATGGTAAAGTGCGGTCAAAAATAACAGTATTTTTTCAAGGATTTTCGTGATTGATAAATAATGTTTATTGTATTGTATTATTTTTTTAACTATTTCATTGATTTATGCATAAATATGCATTAAATTGGAATAATTAATTATAATTTAATAGGGTATTATGTATTAGTCGCACAAAAAGAATTTTATATCCAATATTTATTGGGTAGGGTGCGTTGAGCTTTGCGTAACGCACCATTTCATTTGTTGGTGTGTTACGGCTTCGCCTAACGGGACTCTACGATGATTTGTGTAACTGTTACATATGTCGGTTTATACGGCTAAAAGTACAAATAGAGGATAAATTATGGCACTTTGGGGTGGTCGCTTTACACAAGCTGCGGATAAGCGTTTTAAAGATTTTAATGATTCATTACGTTTTGACTATCGTTTAGCGGAACAGGATATTGAAGGGTCAATCGGTTGGTCTAAGGCTTTGGTTAAGGTGAATGTATTAACATCTGAAGAGCAGCAACAGCTTGAACAAGCCTTAAATGAATTGCTTATTGCAGTGCGGTCGAATCCGCAGGCGATTTTACAAGATGAAGCGGAAGATATTCATAGTTGGGTAGAAAGTAAACTTATCGACAAAGTGGGGAATCTCGGTAAAAAATTGCACACCGGTCGTAGTCGTAACGATCAAGTCGCACTTGATATTAAAATGTGGTGTAAACAACGTGTGGTTGAGCTACAAGAATCGATTCGTCATTTACAACGTCATTTAGTGCAAACCGCAGAAAATACGCAAGAAGCCGTGATGCCGGGTTATACTCATTTGCAACGAGCCCAGCCGATTACTTTTGCACATTGGTGTATGGCATACGTGGAAATGTTTGATCGCGATTACTCTCGTTTAACCGATGCATATAAACGAATGAATACTTGTCCGCTTGGTAGCGGTGCATTGGCAGGAACCGCTTATGCGGTGGATCGTGACGTTTTGGCACAGGATTTAGGTTTTGCATTTGCAACCCGTAATAGTTTGGACAGTGTTTCCGACCGAGATCACATTGTGGAATTACTTTCTACCGCATCATTGAGTATGGCGCATCTTTCCCGTTTTGCTGAGGATATGATTATTTTCAATAGCGGAGAAGCGAATTTTGTGGAATTATCCGATCGGGTGACATCAGGTTCATCATTAATGCCTCAAAAGAAAAATCCGGATGCTTGCGAATTGATTCGCGGTAAAGCAGGGCGTGTAATGGGGGCTTTAACCGGTATGTTAATGACCTTGAAAGGCTTGCCACTGGCATACAACAAAGATATGCAAGAAGATAAAGAAGGGATTTTTGACGCTTTAGACACTTGGCAAGACTGTGTGGATATGGCAACTTTCGTGTTAGATGAATTGAAAGTGAATGTCGAGCGTACTCGTGAAGCCGCCTTGAAAGGCTATTCAAATGCTACCGAACTGGCAGATTATCTTGTAGCGAAAGGCGTGCCATTCCGTGATTCTCATCATATTGTGGGTGAAACCGTGGTTTATGCTATTGAAAAAGGAAAAGGTTTGGAAGATCTTACCATTCCGGAATTTCGTCAATTTAGTGATGTAGTGGGTGATGATGTGTACGATATTCTCTCGCTCCAATCTTGTTTAGATAAACGCTGTGCGAAAGGTGGCGTTTCCCCATTGCGGGTGGCCGAAGCCATTGCAGAAGCAAAACAGCGATTTGCATAAACTATAAGGAAATATCATCAATATCTTTGTCAGGGTCAGTAGTCATTTTTTTTAATCATTTCAATGAATTATGAGATATTATTATGCTACTGCGTTTCGTGGTTTTGTCGTAAGCGATTCAATTCAGATTCCCGCATATCGACAAGTTGACGGCATTGTGCCACAAGTGTCACCAATGCAATATCAAAACGGCTCAGGTAATCGGTGGGGACATTAAGGATTTTACCGTACTTGATCAGGACGGGCAGACGGTTTGTGCGGTAGCTTATCAGTTACATGAAACCATTCGTTTAAAATTAGGACGCCGTTTTGCTGATTATTTAAGCGATACCAAAGCGTAATGATCAGGGCAATCGGGTAGATTGGTATGTTCCTTTTGGAGCTGATCACCCTGATGGTAAATATTTCATTATTTCTTGGATATCCGCAGTGATGAAGAGCGTGATTCAGATTTGGCAGAGTTATGCCTGTTTGAACAAAAGGTTGTGAACCGGCTGATAATTTAGCACAAAATCTGAATTTAAAAGGTGATCAACTGTTATTTTCTCGTTTATTAAATGGTTCGGTGAAGAATCTAGCTCGCCACAATGATTATAATTTTCTGCTAAAAGCATTACGTTTTCCAAGTGAGGATTATGTTTATTTAGTGAATAATCGACCTGTGATTAGTTTTTGGGGATTTGTGGAGAAATATATCCGGTTTTGCCGATAACGGTAGGCTTTTTCTTTATAAGCACTTTCTATTTCTTTCTTTAGTTGGATGATTAGTCTCTGTTCAGACATATAAAAGTCCCCTAATCTTTGTTATGGGGAGCTTAGCTATTATTTAGTGGTTTTAATTTTTACTCAAGTGCTACATAATACCGAAAATATCAACCATTTTGTTTATTATGCCTAGACTTAGAGCAATTTGAAAAACTGGTATTATTTTTTCTGTAAGATATAAATTAAAAAAGATAAATCAGAGTTCTATCAATTAAATAACTTTTTCCAAAACTCTTTTATAAATTTTCTCTCTTCTACAAATTCATTATCAGGAACTAGGGAAGGATTACCCAGTAAATTCAAATGATGTATTGTATTACGTAACTTAATATAGCATTGCTTTAGCTTTTCGCAGTCACTCCAACTAATAATATTGATTTCAGCCATTGAATCAAAAATTCTGACATTATCTGACCATCTTGTGAGGGTTACATTCTGTGGTGCATTGGCAAGCATAAGATACTGAGCAATAAATTCAATATCCGTTATACCGCCACGATCGGTTTTTAGATTAAATTTTGTCTTTTGAGAATGTGAGAAATGCGTAAGCATTTTTTCCCGCATTTCTACGACTTCCATTTTTAGTTTATTAATATCTCGAGGGGCGGAGAGAACGAGTCGGCGAATGTTTTCAAATTTTTGGCGTAATGCTTGTTCACCAAAAACGGGACGGCTTCTTACCAATGCTTGTTTTTCCCATGTCCAAGCCTCGTTAAGTTGATAGCTTTCAAATGCGGAAATCGAACAGCCCAGTAAGCCGGCATCACCTGAGGGGCGTAAGCGCATATCTACATCATAAAGTACGCCCGCACTTGTATTGAGGCTGAAAATACTGACAATTTTCTGTGATAATCGAAGATAAAATTGATTGTTATCAATCACTTTTTTACCTCCGATAGTTTCACCTTCTACTGCGTTATAAAGAAACACTAAATCGAGATCAGATTTATAGCCTAATTCAATTCCCCCCAGTTTCCCATAGCCGATAACTAAAAATCCTTTTTCATTATTTTGTAAATGTTGCGGAGTGCCAAAGCGTGCCGAAACCTGTTTCCAAGCCAAATTAACAACGGCATCAACGATTGTTTCAGCCAAATAAGTTAAATGATCACTAACTTTCATTGTCGGTAGTGCGTCTAAAATATCTGCTGCAGCTATGCGTAATAACGTAGCTTTTTTGAATTGGCGCAATGCATCAATGAATTGCTCTTCATCATCTTGCGGTAAGCGTAGCAAATATTGTTGAAGTTCATCGGGATACCGGGTGAAAGGAAGAGGATGACGTAAATTTTCTATATTGAGCAGTTCATCAAGTAAAATCGGATGTTCAGCCAGTTGGTCGGCTATAAGCTGAGATTGTGCACAAAGTTCGATCAGTTGTTGTAGTGATTGGGGGTTTTCCAGTAATAATTCTAAATAAGTTGTTCGGCTGGAAATTTTCTCAATAAGATGTAAAATTCGAGGCAGTAAAGTGCGGTGATTTTCTTGTTTAAAAATTAAGGAAAAAACAGAAGGCATGAGTCGCCCTAGTACTTCCCGCCCACGATGACCAATAATCCGACGATTTAAATTTTCCTTGAATTGTTTTAACTTATTTAATATTTCATCAATATGATCTGCTTGAACTTTCGTTTCTTGTAACATTTGTTCAATTTCGTCAAAATCCGCTTCAAGAAAATCCAGCCACTGATTCTCTTTTTCCGCGCTTTCTTCTTTCGTATCACCAATGAGCTGATTAAAAACTAATCTCACATTTTCTTGATGTTGTTGTAAAGTGCGGTAAAAATCTTTCCAATTTTTAATTGGGTAAGTTATGTCAATGATCTCCTCTTGCTCATTTAGGCAAGTGAAATGGCGGCAAGCTTCAATTAAACGTAGTCGGTCAATATCATCCGTAGGTAAAGTTTGGGTTTGTTGATCATTTATTGCCTGCAAGACATTTTCGACTCTTCGTAAAAAAAGATAGCTTTCATGTAATGATTGGCATTGTTTTTGGGTAATCAGCCCAAGTTTTGTTATTTTCGGTAGTAGATTGAGCAAGCAATGTTGCTGTAAGCTAATTTCTCGCCCACCGCGAATGAGCTGAAACACTTGCACGATAAATTCGATTTCACGGATTCCGCCTGCACCAAGTTTTATATTATCTTTAAGCCCTCGGCGGCGAACTTCGCGTTCAATTTTACTTTTCATTTCGCGCAGTGATTGGATTGCGCTGAAATCAATATAACGGCGGTAAACAAAAGGGCGCAGCATTTTTTGCAAGTATGCGATATGAGGATCGTTATCTTGTATGCCTAAGATACGCCCTTTAATCATAGCGTACCGCTCCCAATCACGCCCTTGATCTTGATAATATTGCTCCATTGCTGCAAAACTGAGTACCAAAGCACCGCTTTCTCCGAATGGTCGCAAACGCATATCGGTACGATACACGAAACCATCGGAAGTAAAATCATTTAATGCGTTGATTAAGCGCTGCCCCAGTCTGGTAAAAAATTTTGTATTATCTACGCTTCTTCGTGCATTTGTACCTGTGATATCGGTTTCACCTTGAGAAGGATAAGTAAAAATGAGATCAATATCAGAAGAAAAATTAAGTTCAAACCCTCCCAATTTTCCCATTCCAAGAATATAGAGTTGCTGTGGATTGCCTTGTTCATCAAGAGGTGTACCCATTTCAGCGCAGGCTCGGCGATAAAGCCAATCGAGTGCGCTAATAATAAGGCTTTCCGCCAGTTGCGAAAGACGGATAAAAATTTGTTCTACACCCGCAAGATTAAGGCTTTGGCAAAAGCTTAACTTTGCCATTTCGATGTGACGGAAGAGACGCAGCGTGCTATAAAACGTAGCTTCGTCAGAGATGCCGGATAACTGTGTATTTAAACGTTCCGCGTATTGATCACAATCAGAAAATTCGGGACTTTTTTCCCACCATTGTGCGAGTAAGTGCGGTTGTTTTTGTAAGACTTTTTCCACAAAATCTGACATACCTACGGCATAACCTAACCGCCCGATTGGATGGTTTTTATCTTTGTAATGCTGTTGGATTGTTAGAGCTAGCCGATTAGGATCGATTTCCGGAAAGGATTGGCATAAAGTTGCGCCAAGGGTGTTAAGTTTTTGTTCGATCAAAGGGAAAAGTGCGGTCATTTTATTTGTCTTTTTTTAGTGAATCTAACAAGCGGAATATCGTCTCTTTGGCTTGTTCAGGCTGCAAACTATCTAACCATTGAAGTGGTGTTTTCCAACCGCGCAGCCAAGTTATTTGGCGTTTGGCAAGTTGGCGGGTGGCGCAAATGCCACGGAAAACCATTTCATCGTGATCGTAATCACCTTGTAAATATTCCCACATTTGGCGATAGCCTACACAGCGAATAGAAGGTAAATTGATGTTTAAATCTTCTCTTGCATAAAGTTTTTCAACTTCTTCTTGGAAACCAAGTTGGAGCATTTTATGAAAACGTTGCTCAATACGATGGTGCAACACGTGGCGATCTTGCGGAGAGATGGCAAATTGCAAGACATTGTATGGTAGGGCATCTCCTTTTTGTTCGGTGAGTTCCGTAAGCGTTTTTCCCGTAATATAAAACACTTCTAAAGCGCGATTAATGCGTTGGGAATCATTAGGGTTAATACGTTGCGCTGAGGTCGGATCAATTTTGGTCAGTTCTTGATGCAATGTCGCCCAACCTTGCCGTTCGGCTTTTTGCTCAATGTCGGCTCGAATAGATTCATCAGCGGAGGGTAAAGGGGAAAGCCCTTCAATTAACGCTTTGTAATAGAGCATTGTACCGCCGACCAATAATGGAATTTTCCCTTGTGCCGTAATATCTGCCATTTCACGCAATGCATCGTCACGAAAATTCATTGCGGAATAACTTTCTGACGGATCTAAAATATCAATCAGTCTATGAGGAGCTAAAGCCAGTTCTTCTTTTGATGGCTTTGCCGTACCAATATCCATACCTTTGTAAATTAATGCGGAATCTACACTGATCACTTCCACCGGAAACTGTTGGCGAAGCTGAATGGCTAAATCGGTTTTTCCGGAAGCGGTCGGCCCCATTAAAAAAATCGCGGTCGGTTTCATTTATAATTCGTCCAATAAAGGTTGCCAGTTAATGGATTTAAGTAATCGGTTAAATTCATCTCTGTTTGTATTGTTAAGAAGTTGTTCCGTATCACTCAAAAATTTAACGGCATCGGCAAATACGCTAAATGTTTTGGTTTCTAATTGTCCGCAAAGTGCGGTTAAAAACGGCGTTGAATTTTCTTGTCGGCTTAACATTGCCATGACGCATTTTTGTAAGTTTTGTGTACGTAACAGACTTGGAACGTGATTTAATGTTAGCCTAAGCTGAGCTTTGTTTGCGATAAATTCAAAACCGGCTTGTGCGAAATCTTCGGCTTGTGCTTCCCATTGATTAAATTGGTTTTCCGTTAAACGAAAAACAATCGGAATTAATAGTGGTTGTTGGGCTATCTGTGTTTGTTGCAATGCCAGTTTCCATTGCAAATGTTGTAATTTTTCCAGCGAAAGCAAGAAATGCTTTTGATTTTGTTGTAATAAAAGTGCACAGTTGTCAATTAATGATAAGGCTCGCAAGTGTGATGGGTTTTCACTAATTTCGATTGGCGTAGTGGTTTGTATTACCGTGGTGTCATTATTTTGCGGCGTACGTAATAACTCGCCATACAGCTTTTGCTCGGTTTTAGTCGGTTGTTCCGAACGATAATTTTCCCGATACTTTTCCCTATACTCAGGATAGCCTTGATGAGAAGGACGGGAAGAGGCTCCGTCTGTCGAAAAGTGCGGTCGATTTTGCGGTAAATTTTTGTTGAAATCAGCAGATGCAAAGGTATTTTGACCTGCTGCCGCTCGATTAGGTTTATTACTCCAAGAGGCGGTATAGTTCGGTAATGGCTCACGTATTTCATTTTCTTGTGTATTTTTAACCGCACTTTCCTGAACGGTTGGTGGTTGAATAGCTAAGCGGCTATTTAGCGCATTGCTTATCCCTTCATAAATGAAATCATGAATAAGGCGTTGCTGATGAAAACGAACCTCGTGTTTTGTCGGGTGAACGTTTACATCGACTTCGTGGGGGTTGAGATCGATAAATAAGACAAATGCGGGGTAGTTTTCACTAGTCAAATGCTCTGCATAAGCCTGACGAATGGCGTGAGTGATAACTTTATCACGAACCATTCGTCCGTTGATATAACAATAACTCAAATCGTTTTGTGTTCGGCTGAAATTCGGCGTAGCCACCCAACCGGAAAGGTGTAAATCATTATGTTTCCAATCAATACGTAAGGCATTTTTGACAAAATCATCGCCGCAAATTGTGGCAACCCGTTTAAGTTGCTGCTCTAAATCAATGGCCGGACGATACTGACGAATAAGTTTTCCGTTGTGTGTAAGCGTGAAGGCAATATTGAATTTGGCTAAGGCAATACGGCGAATCACTTCATCAATATGCGCAAATTCGGTTTTATCCGTGCGTAGGAATTTACGTCTTGCTGGTGTATTGAAGAATAAATTGGCGACTTCTACCGTTGTGCCGACAGGGTGGGAAGCGGGTCTTATGGTAGTCTCCATATCCCGCCCTTGCGCATACACTTGCCAAGCCTCAGATTGCTCTGCCGTGCGTGAAGTGAGCGTTAAACGTGAAACTGAACTGATACTTGCCAACGCTTCGCCACGAAAGCCAAGACTTAAAATAGATTCAAGATCGTCTAAATCAGCGATTTTACTGGTTGCGTGACGAGCCAATGCCAAATTTAATTCCGCTTTTGGAATACCGCTGCCGTTATCCCGAATACGGATAAGGCTGGCGCCACCGTTTTCAATATCCACCTGAATTTTGTTTGCGCCGGCATCAAGGCTGTTTTCCACCAATTCTTTCACCACGGAGGCTGGGCGTTCGACCACTTCACCGGCGGCAATTTGGTTAGCAAGTTGTGGGGAAAGAATTTTAATCGCCATTATTTTTCTCTTAATTTTATTTTCTGTCCGGTAAATACTTTACCGTCTTTTAATTTCGGATTGAGTTTCAAAATTTGGTTCACCGGAATGTTGTATTCTCGAGAAACCGCATAAATGGTCTGATCCTTTTTAATTGTATGATAAAGCGGGATTTCAGCTTTTTTAGTTTCGCTTTTCTTCGCTTTCTCCTTGTTTTTATCGGCTGATTTTGCTTTTTCGGAAACCGATTTTTCGGCTTTTTTCGCTTCTACAATTTTTGCTTTCCCATTGTCAGGAATTTTCACCGTTTCGCCAATCCACAACTCTTTGCGCTTGAGTTTATTAAGGGAAATAATATCTGCGACTTTCACGTCATATTTATTGGCAAGACTGCCGATACTTTCACCTTTTTTTACTTTATGGCGAACGCCGCTGTCTTTGACTTCTGAAGTGCGGTCATTTTTCTCGACATTTTCAACCTTTGATTTTTTTTCTTCCGTCGTGTTTTCGGTTTTTTTACTTTTTCCGCTATTCGGAATTTTAATGGTTTCGCCTATCCATAGCTCTCTACGCTTTAAATTGTTGAGCGAGACGATATCGGCAATTTTTACATTATATTTATTGGCAAGGCTACCAAGGCTTTCACCGCTTTTTACTTTGTGATGAATCGTACCGGATTTTGCCAAAGTGCGGTCATTTTTACCCGTGTTTTCTTTGTTGTCACTTTCAAATGCGACAATCGATTTCAAGTTACCGTTACGGTATGCCACCAATCCCTCGTAAATCATATAAGCAATACGGCGGCGATAGAGCGGAGAATTGAGTTTTTGTTCTTCTTCAGTATTGGAAAGAAAACCGGTTTCTACCAAAACGGAAGGAATATCCGGTGAGCGTAGCACGCCAAGGCTTGCGTGTTGAGGCGTATTGCGACTTAATGTGGTAACTTTCGCAAAACGTCTTAAAATACTTTTGCCGATTTCATAACCCGTACGTTGGCTATGACCGAATTGGAGATCCAGCACGGTTTGATCTAAATATTTGTCGTGATTATGAGAAAGCATTTTTCCCGCGCCGCCTAATAATTCGGAACGTTTTTCATCATCTTCCAACCATTGTCCCATTTCGTCATTAGCGCGGCGATTTGAAAGTACCCAGACGGAGGCTCCCCGTTGATTTGGATTTAATGAAGAATCCGCATGAATAGAAACTAAATAATTGGCTTTGAATTTGCGGGCGATTTCCGAGCGTTCCGGCACAGAGATATAATAATCGCCGTTGCGGGTTAATACGCCGCGAAAATTCGGATCTTTATCAAGTAACGTTTTGAGCTCACGTGCAATAGATAGGGTTACATTCTTTTCATAAATGCCGAGATTACGTCCGATAGCACCGGGATCTTTGCCGCCATGACCGGGATCGATCGCAATTGTCCATTGTGCAGCGAAAACCGTTGAACAAAAGAGAGATAATATTCCTAAAAGAAACGAAAATTTGGTTTTCATCATTAAATTATAGTTGCTGAATAATTTGTTCGCCTAAAATATTTTGAGCCGTTAAGGTAATATTTCGTGCGTCATCGTAGTAATCAATATTCACCAATAAATCAGCCGACGGAAGAATACCTTCGCCTTTTTCAGCCCATTCAATCAGGCAAATCGAATCTTTGTCGAAGTAATCACGAATTCCCATAAATTCCAGTTCTTCAGGATCAGCAAGGCGATACAAGTCAAAGTGATAGATCATTTTACCCGCAATATTGTATTCTTCCACTAACGTATAAGTCGGACTTTTTACATTGCCTTTATGTCCCAAACCTTGCACCATACCACGGGTAAGCGTCGTTTTTCCTGCGCCTAAATCACCATTGAAATATAAAATGACGGCACGTTCGGCTTGGCATTGCATGATGGTTTCCGCTAATTTTTTACCAAAGCGGAGCATTGTCGCTTCATCAGGAATATATCGGGTTAATTCGATTGTGTTCATTATGATTTATTGAGGTCAAAATAATTTGAAATTCTACCGCACTTTTCTTCTTTCTTTAAGGATATTTTGAAAGTGAGGAGGTATTCATCGGAAATTATTTGACGTATAAAAAATCCGCTGCTTTTCGCAACGGATTGGAATTTGGAGCGGGAAACGAGGCTCGAACTCGCGACCCCAACCTTGGCAAGGTTGTGCTCTACCAACTGAGCTATTCCCGCAGAGAACGTGAAAATTGGAGCGGGAAACGAGGCTCGAACTCGCGACCCCGACCTTGGCAAGGTCGTGCTCTACCAACTGAGCTATTCCCGCAATTCACATCATTGAACGGAGTGGCATTATACGAATATTTTTAGCTGTTGCAAGCGCAAATTCGGCGAAAATCATTACTTGACCAAGTTTTCATCAATCTAATTTGATGAAATGGTCACGATAATAAGCCAATTCTTTAATTGACTCGTGAATATCATCCAATGCCAAATGTGTATTACCTTTTTTGAAACCCTCTAAAATCTCAGGCTTCCAGCGGGTTGCTAACTCCTTTAGGGTGCTGACATCTAAATGACGGTAGTGAAAATAATCCGCTAAATCCGGCATATATTTGTAGAGAAAGCGTTTATCTTGTGCGATGCTATTGCCACAAATAGGAGAAGCACCTTTAGGCACCCAGCGTTTTAAGAAATCCAGCGTTTGTAATTCTGCCGCTCGTTCGGTTAATTTGCTTGTTTTTACACGCTCGACCAAGCCGTTTGCCGTATGGGTTTTTATGCACCAATCCGACATTCTTTCCAATAATTCATTACTTTGATGTATTGCAAGCACCGGGCCTTCTGCAAGAATATTGAGATTTTTATCCGTAACGACGGTGGCGATTTCAATAATACGTTCTTTTTCGGGATCTAACCCTGTCATTTCCAAATCAATCCAAATCAGATTTTGTTTATTTAATTGCATAATATAAGGTATCCTATGTGAAATTTTTTCCATTCTATCAAAATTACGATAAAAACGACCGCACTTTTATGGCTAAACGTAAACTCACTCAAAATCAAGCCCGTCGCATTGAATCGAATAATGCCCGCACACTTTACCGCCACAAGAAAAAAGAAATCGAATGGCAAGATGAAATGTTGGGGGAATCACAAGATGGCGTTGTGGTTACGCGTTATTCCGCACATGCAGATGTGGAGGACGATCAAGGTGAGATTTATCGTTGTAATTTGCGCCGTACGCTTTCAAGTTTGGTAGTCGGCGATAAAGTCATTTGGCGAAAAGGGAATGAACAATTACAAGGCGTAAGCGGTGTAATAGAAGCCATTCATCCGCGTGTAAATGAAATTGCCCGCCCGGATTATTATGACGGTTTAAAGCCGATTGCTGCGAATATTGACAGGATTATTATCGTCTCAGCCGTATTGCCTGAACTTTCTTTAAATATTATTGATCGTTATCTCGTGGTGTGTGAAACCGCCGGAATTGAGCCGATTATTGTGGTTAATAAAGGCGATCTGCTTTCTGAGAAACAAGAAAAAGAAGTTGAAACGCAGTTACAAATTTACCGTAATATTGGTTATCAAACGCTCATAATTTCTGCGCAAAACGGTAAAAATATGGAAAAACTGACCGCACTTTTAAGTGACGGAACCTCGATTTTTGTTGGGCAGTCCGGAGTCGGAAAATCCAGTTTAATTAACCATATTTTGCCGACGGTGAATGCACAAGTCGGGGCAGTGAGTGAAACCTCAGGGTTAGGTCAGCACACGACAACCTCATCAAGGCTCTATCATTTACCACAAGGCGGAAATCTTATTGATTCACCCGGGATTAGAGAATTCGGTTTATGGCATCTAGAAGCAGATCAGATCACTAGGGGATATCGTGAATTTCAATATGTGTTGGGAACCTGTAAATTCCGTGATTGTAAACATTTAAACGATCCCGGTTGCGCACTGCGTGAGGCGGTCGAAGCAGGACGAATTTCACCGATTCGTTACGATAATTATCATAAGCTTATTGCAAGCCTGGCGGAAACTAAGTCGCAGCGACATTTTTCAATAGGTTAGAGCTAGAAAAACTAAGGATAATATTTAATCAAACATAGGAAAAATTCGTGTTTTTTTATGACTTATCTCAAGTTTTTTTACCTTTATTCTTGATTATTTAGTTTTTAACAAGGATACTATGGCGGATTTTTTGAATCTAACTGTTTTTAAGTTAAACAATGACTAAATAGAGGTAACATTATGTTCTCAAAAGATGTAGAAATCACAGCGCCTAACGGTTTGCACACTCGTCCTGCTGCGCAATTCGTAAAAGAAGCGAAAGCTTTTGCTTCAGATATCACTGTGACATCCGCAGGGAAAAGCGCAAGTGCAAAAAGTTTGTTCAAATTACAAACTTTAGGTTTAACACAAGGAACGGTCATTACCATCTCTGCCGAAGGTGAAGATGAGCAACAAGCCGTTGAACATTTAGTGGCGCTAATCCCGACTTTAGAATAATTTTGAGCATAGCCATGAAATCCGTTTTTAATTTACTCCGGTAATTACGGTATTTTGTGGCTATTGTTTTATTTAACCCCTATTAATTTGGAAGGTGAATATGATTTCAGGTATTCCGGCGTCCCCAGGCATTGTTTTTGGTAAGGCGTTAGTTCTTAAAGAAGAAAAGATTATTCTTGATACGACAAAAATTACAGATGAACAAATTGAAGCGGAAGTTGCACGTTTTTACGAAGGTCGCAATGCCGCCGTTGAGCAGCTTAATTCAATCAAAGATCGCGCACTTGCTTCGTTAGGTGAAGAAAAGGCAGCGATTTTTGAAGGTCATTTAATGATTCTTGAAGATGAAGAATTAGAAGAAGAAATTCTTGATTATTTGCGCTCAAATAAAGTAAATGCTGGTGTCGCAGCAAGCAAAATTATTGATCAACAAGTTGCGATGTTGTCAGAAATTGATGACGAATATTTAAAAGAGCGTGCCGGTGATATTCGTGATATCGGTAATCGGTTAATCAAAAATATCCTAGGAATGCACATTGTCGATCTTGGTGATATTAGTGAAGAATCCATTCTTGTGGCTTACGATTTGACGCCTTCCGAAACGGCGCAATTAAATCTTGAAAAAGTTCTCGGGTTTATTACCGATATCGGTGGTCGTACCTCGCACACTTCAATTATGGCACGTTCATTGGAGTTACCGGCAATTGTTGGTACTAACAATGTAACCGAACAAGTCAATACCGGTGATTTTTTAATTCTTGATGCGGTAAATAACAAAGTTTATGTCAATCCGACTCAAGCTCAAATTGATGAATCGAAAGCGCTGGCAGCAAAATTAGCGGAAGAGAAAGCGGAATTAGCAAAATTAAAAGATCTTCCTGCGGTTACTTTAGATGGTCATAGAGTTGAAGTGGTTGCCAATATCGGCACGATTCGTGATTGTGACGGAGCTAACCGTAATGGCGCCGAAGGTGTGGGTTTGTATCGTACCGAATTTCTCTTTATGGATCGAGATCAACTTCCAACGGAAGAAGAACAATTTATTGCCTACAAAGAAGTTGTGGAAGCAATGGCCGGGCGTTTGGTTGTGCTTCGTACGATGGATATCGGCGGCGACAAAGATTTACCATACTTAGATTTACCGAAAGAAATGAATCCGTTTTTGGGTTGGCGTGCGGTTCGTATTGCACTTGATCGTCGCGAAATTCTTCATGCGCAATTGCGTGCCGTATTACGTGCTTCTGCGTTTGGTAAGCTTGCCGTTATGTTCCCGATGATTATTTCCGTGGAAGAAATCCGTGAATTAAAATCCGTGATTGAAACGTTAAAAGCAGAATTACGTACAGAAGGCAAGGCTTTCGATGAGGATATTCAAATCGGTGTAATGGTGGAAACACCATCTGCCGCAGTAAATGCGAGATTCTTAGCGAAAGAAGTTGATTTCTTCAGTATCGGTACGAATGACTTAACCCAATATACTTTAGCGGTTGATCGTGGCAATGAGCTTATTTCTCATCTCTATAATCCAATGCAGCCTTCTGTACTGGGTTTAATTAAACAAGTGATTGATGCCTCTCATGCGGAAGGAAAATGGACAGGGATGTGTGGTGAGTTAGCAGGTGATGAGCGTGCGACATTGTTATTATTAGGTATGGGTCTAGACGAGTTTAGTATGAGTGCGATTTCCGTGCCCCGCATTAAAAAATTAATCCGTAATGTCAATTTCCAAGATGCTAAAATCCTTGCGGAAAAAGCATTACAGAAACCGACTGCGGTAGAAATTGAGCGGTTAATTGAAGAATTTTTGGTAGAAAAAGCACTAAATTAGATACAAGATCAACATTTTAGGCTAGAATATTAGTCGCGTTAAATGGATAGGAGATTAAAATGGGCTTATTTGACAAACTGTTCGGCTCTAAAGAAAATAAATCGGTAGAAGTCGAAATTTATGCACCGCTTTCCGGTGAAATCGTAAATATCGAAGATGTACCTGATGTCGTGTTTTCTGAGAAAATCGTTGGTGATGGTATCGCTATTCGTCCAACAGGTAACAAGATTGTTGCCCCGATTGACGGCGTAGTCGGTAAGATTTTTGAAACCAACCACGCATTTTCAATGGAATCAAAAGAAGGCGTTGAGTTATTCGTTCACTTTGGTATTGATACGGTTGAATTAAAAGGTGAAGGTTTTACACGCATTGCTCAAGAAGGACAATCTGTAAAACGTGGTGAAACTGTGATTGAGTTTGATCTTGAGTTGCTTGAGGCAAAAGCCAAGTCAGTATTAACTCCGGTTGTGATTTCTAATATGGACGAAATCTCAAGCATTGACAAAAAAGCAGGTGAAGTTGTCGCAGGCGAGTCAGTCGTGTTAACCCTTAAAAAATAATTTCGTATGAAGTTTAAAAATCCGCCGTTGTGCGGATTTTTTATTTAGATTGAGAGAAAAACAATGATTTATAAACTTACCGGCACACTCCAGCATTATGTTTGGGGCGGTCATAATTACATTCCGCAATTATTAAATATCCCAAAAGAAAATGAATATTATGCCGAGTGGTGGCTTGGCGCACACATTTCTTCGCCTTCAATGATAGAGGTTAACGGAAAAATATTACCGCTCAATGAATTTTTACAGCAAAATCCGACCGCACTTGGTGAAAAAAGCCGAGAAAATTTTGGTGATGAATTGCCGTATTTATTGAAAATTCTTGATGTAGCAAAACCGCTCTCCATTCAGCTTCATCCAACCAAACGACAAGCTGAAATCGGTTTTGCGGAGGAGAATGTAAAGGGCATTAGTTTAAAAGATCCGAAACGAACTTATAAGGATAATAATCACAAGCCCGAAATGATGATCGCCTTATCTGATTTTTGGTTGCTACACGGATTTAAAACGAAAGATAAAATCTTAGCAACGTTGAAAAGTCGAGCGTCTCTTGCACCTTTAGCCGAAAAATTAAATACGCAGGATTTGCATACGTTTTATGCCGATATTATGCAAGCGGAACAAGCACATTTGTATCAATGGCTTGCCCCAATTATTGAAGAAAAGAAATCCGCTTATATTGCCAATGAATTAGAACTCAGTAATCCTGATTACTGGCTACTATACACTTTGGAAACGATGGAAATTGCTTTAGATAAATTAGATCCCGGTTTGGTGTGTTTTTATTTGTTCAACATTGTACATATCAAAAAAGGAGAGGGGATTTATCAAGATGCGGGTATTCCTCATGCTTATTTGCGAGGGCAAAATATTGAGTTGATGGCGTGTTCCGATAATGTGATTCGGGGAGGGCTAACACCAAAATATGTGAATATTCCCGAATTACTGAAAGTAGTAGATTGTCGAGAGGTTGAGCCTCAAATTATTTCTCCGGCACCAAATGATACGCGTGTGTTTATTTATCCGACTCCGGCAAAGGATTTCGCCTTGCAAAATATTCAGTATGAATGTGGTGAAAGTCATCAGTTAAAAAGCCAAAGTGCCGGAATTTTTATGGTGATGAAAGGACAAGTCAATTTACGTTCGGAAACGACCGCACTTTTTCTTAAACAGGGTGAATCGGCTTTTATTACAGCAAATATTTTTTATGAAGTTGAAGGCTTAGAGAACGGCTATTCGGTATTGGCGGAACTACCTTAGTTTTTGAAATTTGTGTCTTGTGAAGGGGGTTGCGGTATTATAAAACATCGTAGGGTGCGCTTAGGCGAAGCCGTAACGCACCGATAGAGGGTTTAATGATGAAATGGTGCGTTACGCAAAGCTTAATGCACCCTATTCCCGATAAATATTGGATATAAAATTCACTTTGTGCCACTGATACATAATACCTATTAAATGCAAAAGTGCGGTTGAAATTAACCGCACTTTTTCACTTTTTGTTTTTAGGTAAGGATTATAACCAGCCTAAGCCTATTAATAATTCCCACCACGCCATACCGATAGTCAAATGAATGATGAGGCTACCGAAGGCAATAATCGCACCGGCAGTCCACCAAGATTTAATATCGTTATAGCCGGCACCAAAGGTGATTGGGCCGGGGCCACCACCGTAATGAGTTACAGAACCGCCGTATGAGTTGGCAAATAAAAGTCCGAATGCCAATAATTCGGCAGGTGCGCCTGCAACGTGTCCAATCGTTGCAAATACCGGTACCATTGCAGCAACATACGCACCGCCTGAAGCAAATAAGTAACGCACTGCAACACTTAATGTAAGAATGACGATCAATGCTATAACGCCTTGACCTTCAAATTGTAATACTTCACTCAATGTTGCGGCTAACCATTTGAAGAAACCTGCTTTTTCAAGTAAACCTGACATACCGATGATACCGCCGTACCACACTAAGGTATTCCACGCACCTTTGCTTTTTAAGATGTCGTCCCAACTCACAATATTTAAAACGATACAAAGTACCATTACGATTATCGCAACGATGGTGGCATTCACGTTAAGTGCGCTGGAGAAGATCCAACCGAACAGGGCAACGACAAATAATGCAATTAATGCTTTTTCACGGAAAGACATTGGACCTAGTTCTTCTAAACCTTTACGGGCAATTTCTTTGTTATTCACCTGTTTTAGCTCAGGTTTAGAAACAAAATAACATATCGCAGGGATTAGGAATAAGCAGAGTAGACCCGGTACGGAGGCGGCTAAAAACCATTTTATCCAAGTTGTTTCAAAGCCAAGAATCGGTGCCATTAAAGAAATAGCGAGCGCATTTGGGGCCATCGCAGTTAAGAAAATATACGAGGTTGTTTTTACCACCATATACACGTTCATCATTAAATAACGGCCTGCTTTTTTCGGGCTTTTTTCCGGATCAGAACCTAATGCGATGGCGACACTGTTAATAATCGGGAAGATAATTCCACCCGCACGAGCGGTGTTGGACGGTGTTGCCGGAGACAGGAGAAGATCTAAGAACATCGTAACATACCCCAAACGTAGAGTAGTGCTACCGATTGCGCCGATCATATGGTAAGCGATACGCTTTCCAAGACCGGTAATGACGAATGCGGAACTGAGCGTGAACGCAGTGAAAATAAGCCAAGTCGTACCGGATTTATACCCGTCCAACATATTACCGACTTTCACAAATTCGTTTGCGCCTTCGGTGTTGCCGATGATAGCGCCGGAAACCGCAACTGCTGCCAATAAAATGACAGGCTCGCCGTAAGGTTTGATAACCAGACCTACGATGGTTGCAATATACACGCCGAGTAAACGCCAAGCTATGAGAGAAAGCCCTTCAGGTGCCGGGCAGAAAAAAGTGACCAGCGGGATTGCCGCCAAGATCACTAACTTTGCATTTTTGGATAATGCCATTTTGGGTTACCTCTAAATGATAAAAAGAAAATCATCAGTGCTAACAGATCAGCACTTCCGCCTGCGCTCAAGTTCTTAGCAATGCAGTCGGAATCAAATTTCAATAAAGCCTGTGTGAGTTTCGCTTTATTAAATATGAGTTGTTGATTTTTAAGTAAATCAACCGCACTTTGTTGCACAAATCGTAAGCCTTCCAAGCCACCGCGATTAACCACATTGGTATCCGGGTTTTTCGCCATTAAATGCAGCAAAGCAATCAACAAACGGTGTTCCCATCCTTGTTGATGGTATTCATCAAACACCGGCAACAACGATTGAATTTGTTGAAAACCGCTTTCCGCCTCACCCCGTGCACCGGTTAAACCCTGTTCACGGAATAAACGCACACCGGCGGTAATCGGCAAGTGCTTTGGATAATCTTCAAGCTCTTTTGTTATTCCTGTCGCAAATTTTGCTGATAGAGTACAAATTGAGCCTATGTCGAATGTCATCCCATTAGATTTAGACTGTGTTGCGGCTAATCGCCCGATTGCGGCACACACCAGCCCAAAAGAAAAAATAGCCCCCTTATGCGTGTTGATATTATTGGTTGCACGGAACATCGCCTTTTCAGCCTGAATACCAATAGGGCGAATTTGCTCTAACACTTGGCTTTCCGGCAAGTCTGACGTTGTCATCCCCTTCAGCAGAAATTCTACAAAAAACGGCTTTAAAGCAACCGCACTTTGTTTAAAGGTATGCAGATTCATATCTTGGTGAGCGCCATTATTTATGGCATCAACCAAGCCCGGTTTCGGCGATAAGTGCGCCTCTTGCAATAAAGCTTGATAAGCAAGATAGCCGATTTGTTCTGCAAAATCGTGCATTTGCGCACGCTCCTGCATTTCTGCAATGATTTCATTCGATTGATGATGACGGCTACGTGCACAATATTTGGCATTATCGCCACAAATCAAACAAGCACGAGGCGGAAGACCGAACTCGGCACGACTTAATAAAATGCCGTCCGTATTCACCACATCTAAATCCCACAGGCGAGCAAGGGGAATACTGTCTTCTAATTCAATCATCGCACGTTTTAATTCACAGGCTTTGATTGGTAGAACGAAAAAGGCTTCGTGTCCGGTTTCTAAAGGGCGAATAATTTTTTTGCTAGGAATCCATTCCCGTTGTGAAAAAAGTGCGGTCAGTTTTTCTAATGCTTTTTCAAACACATAATCCAATAATGGATTTTTCTTCACTTCTCCCACCGCCGTTAAGGTGACGGAAAGCAAGGGGGAACGATATTCCGCCAAAAGCTGTTGTTGCAACAATGCCCGTTCTTCACGTGCATTCAGTAAGGCTTCAAGGGAAACCGCCTTACCCTGAGTCGAAAATGTTTGAAAAAAACGCTGCAAAATTTGACCGCTCTTTTTATCATCTTATTCTTTAATCTGATACACCGTATCAATCACCGAACCGTCACGATAACGCACTACCGCAACAGGCTTATCGGTAAACTCAATTTCTTTCGGCTTGCCGGTTAAGCTATAAGCACGTTCACAAAGTTGTTCGATAGTAAATAGCGGAATACCTGCTTGGGTGAGTGATTCAATTAAATCAGTGCGTTTAGGGTTTACTGCAACCCCGTGATCCGTGACGAGAATATCAATATTTTCACCCGGGGTAACACAAGTGATAACATTTTCAACCACAGTCGGAATACGACCACGAACCAATGGTGCAACAATAATCGCAACTTGTGCGGAGGCTGCGGTATCGCAGTGGCCGCCGGAAGCACCACGAATAACCCCGTCGGAACCGGTTAATACGTTCACGTTGAATTTTGTGTCGATTTCTAATGCGGAAAGAATCACCACATCTAAACGTTCAACGGATGCACCTTTTGAACTGTAATTTGCATATTGATTTGCAGAAATTTCAATATGATTCGGATTACGTGCGAGAGATTCCGCCGCCACCGCATCAAAACTTTGCACATCCAATAATTTTTTAATAAGCCCCGCTTCGTGGAGCGCGGCCATACTGGCGGTAATACCGCCGAGAGCAAAGTCTGCAGTGATATTTTCACGGCGCATTTTTTCTTCTAAGAAACGGGTTACGGCTAATGCGGCACCACCGGTACCGGTTTGCAAAGAGAACCCGTCTTTAAAATAACCTGAACCGAAAATCACTTCGGCACATTTACGGGCGATTAATAATTCGCGCGGGTTAGTTGTCATACGGGTTGCGCCGCCACCGATTTTTTTCGGATCACCTACGGCTTCGACTTGCACAATGAAATCCACTTGATCTTGCCCGATACTGATAGGGTGATGTGGGTACTCGGCAAATTCTTCCGTTAATAACACGACTTTATTGGCATATTCCGCATCCACACGGGCATAGCCTAAGGAACCGCATTTACTTTTACCGGTAAAACCGTTGGCATTACCGAATTTATCACAGCAAGGTACGCCTAAAAATGCGACATCAATTTTGAGTTCGCCGGATTTGACTAAATGCACGCGACCGCCGTGCGAATGAATATTGACGGGTTCATTTAATAAACCACGTGAGATTTGTTCGGCTAATTCGCCACGTAAGCCGGAGGAATAGATTTTTGTTACTACACCGTTTTTAATGTGTTCAATAATCGGTGAGTGGCTGTCAATCAGTGAACTTGATGCAAGAGTTAAGTTTTTAAAGCCCATTTCGGTGATTTTATTCATCACCATATTCACCACAAAGTCACCACCGCGGAAAGCGTGGTGAAAAGAGACGGTCATACCATTTTGAAGCCCCGAACGCTTAATGGCTTCTTCAAGATTTTCGCAAAGTTTACGATCTTTAGCGGTGCGGGCAAGGGATTCTGCCTTTGGCACAGCTTGATAAACTGCATGACCGGCATTAAATTTTTCAATACGTTGTTCTCTGGTTGTCATTTTTTCTGCCCCCCTTATTCTTCACGAATGCCTGATTTAGCACGTTCTAATACTAATTTGGCGCGATCAATAATCGGCGCATCAATCATTTTGCCGTTTAATGACACTACACCGCTGCCTTGGCGTTCCGCTTCTTCAGCCGCTTCAATAATACGTTTTGCTTGTTCCACATCTTTTTGAGTCGGTGCAAACAAATTATGCAATAATTCGATTTGTCGTGGGTTGATTAAGGATTTACCGTCAAAACCGAGTTGTTTAATCAATGCCGCTTCTTTTAAGAAACCTTCTTCATTGTTTGCATTGGAATAAACCGTATCAAAAGCCTGAATGCCGGCTGCGCGGGCAGCTTGAAGAATAGAACAACGGGCGAATAATAATTCAATGCCCTCTGGAGAACGTTCGGTTTTTAGGTTGCGAACATAATCTTCCGCACCTAAAGCAATCCCGATTAAACGTTTAGATGCCGTAGCGATTTGATTTGCTTGAGTAATACCTAAAGGAGATTCAATTGCCGCTAACATTTTGGTTGAGCCGACTTCACGCCCGCAAGCTTTTTCGATTTCAGTGATTTCGCGATCCATATCAATCACATCTTGTGCGGTTTCGGTTTTCGGCATACGTACTACATCCACACCGGCACGAACCACAGCATTTAAATCTAATAAACCAAATTCAGAATCTAACGGATTAACACGCACCACCGTTTCGATTTCTTGATAAAGCGGATGTTGCAAAGCGTGAGCAACAAGAAGACGTGCCGTATCTTTTTCTTTTAATGCCACCGCATCTTCTAAATCGAACATAATTGAATCAGGTTTGTAGATAAAGCTATTACTAAGCATCGCAGCATTAGAGCCGGGCACAAACAACATACTTCTTCTTAATTTCATAGCAACGCCTCCCAGTTAATCGGTTCATCTGTCGCACGCATTGCCGCGGCTTTGACACGAGCTTGTAATACACAATCCAACGCCCCTTTGTCTTCAACGACAACAAGGGCTTCGGTAATACCTAATTTTGTTAATGTTGCACGAACGGTTTGGTCAATAGCTTCACCAAATTGCTTTCCGACGGAACTGTTAATTTCAACGGTTAATGAATTTGCGGGTTCAATACGAATCAACACATCACTGGATTCCAGAGTGCCCGCTACCGCAGATTTATTAATCTTCATAGTTATTCCCTTCACTTGTTAATATAAAAAAACACCCCTCATTTTACTGATTTTCAGCTCAACTAGCTAACTCTAAAGAGGTGTTTTTGTGACATAGATCAAAAAATAGTTTTTAAGAAAAAAGTGCGGTCAATTTTTAGAAATTTTTAAATTCCTCTAAAATTGACCGCACTTTTTGTGAAGGATTAAATTTTTAGGTTATGCAACAACACCAAATTGCGCTTTCATCAGGGCTTCAAAATCGGTACACCCACCGATTGGTTTTTCGTCAATAAAGATTTGCGGTACGGTTTCAACCGGTTTACCGACTGATTTTGATAAATCCTCTTTCGTGATACCTTCTGCGTGAATATCAACATAACGATAATCGAAATCAGCGACTTCACCTTTTAATTTTTCAGCAAGATTTTTTGCACGTACGCAAAACGGACAACCCGGGCGACCAAAAATAACGACAAACATAATATTTCCTTTTTGTTAATGTAAAAAATCCCGCCGATTTTACTCTTTTTTTATTTACTCATAAACTGTTTTTCAGGATTGGTGTGATTGGTATAGTAAATTAAATTTAAAAATATCTACTGCATTGCTACGCTTTTCCGATTTGTATCCATTTTGATTGAATTCACTATATAATGTGTCGCTATTTTTACTTTGGAATCCTTTATGAAATTGTTAATGCTTTGTCGAGAACCGCGTTTATATAGCTGCTGGCGTTTGAAAGAAGCAGCGGAACAATGCGGGCACGAAATGGATATTCTAGATCCGAATCGCTGCATTTTAAAACTCACAAAAAATGCACCGCACTTTGTTATTTATTATCAGCCTCTGGAAGGTGAACCTTACCTTTTACCTCATTACGATGCCGTTTTGCCCCGTTTTGGGACGACAAGCACTAAAATGGGCTGTGCGGTATTGCGTCATTTTCAGGCAAAGGGAATTTATTGCTTGAATAACGAAAACGCATTTTTAATGGCGCGTGATAAATGGAAAAGTCTGCAAATTTTATTAGAACACGGCATTGCCGTACCACCCGGCCGATTATCCGGCATTGAAGTTGAATCCAAATTCTCAGTTCGGCAAGCGGATTTTCCATTGATAATAAAAACCTTAAGCGGTTCGCAAGGCGTTGGTGTGATGTTGGCTGAAAAGACGCAAAGTGCGGTCAGTATTTTGGATACTTTGAAACAAGCGGGTGTGCCTGTGTTATTGCAAGATTTCATTGAAGAAGCGAAGGGAACGGATATCCGGTGCTTTGTGATTGGTGAACGGGTTGTGGCAAGTATGCAACGCATAGGACAAGCAGGGGAGTTTCGTGCCAATGTTCATCAAGGCGGCTCTGCCCGAGAAATCCATTTGACGAATGAAGAAAAGCAAATTGCCGTGAAAGCCGCAAAAGCTTTGGGGTTGGATGTCGCCGGTGTCGATTTGATCCGTTCAAAATCAGAGTTGTTAGTATTGGAAGTAAACGCAAGTCCCGGCTTAGAAATGATTGAGAAAACGAGCGGTGTCGATATTGCGTTGCAGATAATGCTGTATTTGGAAACGCAGATTTGATCGAAAAGGCGAGCCTTACGTTCGCCCCGCTGTGTGAAAAATTAGCCTTTTAAATCTTTTTTTAACTCATAATTGGGCGGAAGTTCCGGCATAGGATTTTCTTCATCGAAAGGTTCGCTCGCCGGTTGATATTGAAATTCTTTACTATTTTGACCGCTCTTTTCTTTGCCGAGCAGTTGAGGTTGTAATTTTAAGAAGCTACTTTTAGGGGAAAGCCAAATATTTACAAAGGCTTCGGTAAATTTCGCATCAAATTCGTGACTGAGTACCGTGTCATTGACAATAAAATAGCCTTTATTGTCTAAGGCGACAAAATTTAAAATATCATTTGGTGAAAAATCAGGAAAGATTTCCTGCATCTTTTTTAACCAGGCGTTAGTATCATCTGTGCTTGCTTGTTGCGCTTCCATTTCTTTAATGAGGCTAATTGCAAAATTTTTTCCTTCAATCGGTTTCCCGTATTTGATGGAAAACATTAATGGACGTTGATTCTCCTGATATGAACCGGTTTCAGATGAAAGCGCTACGCTATAAACATGGAACGGTCCCCAAGTGTATTCCGCATTGCCGACATGTTGCCAATGGGCAGAAAGTGCGGTTGAAAAAAGTAGGGAAATTGCCGCAAAAAGATATTTTATTTTCATATTGTTATTTCACAGTTCAATGTTGGGCGGATTATAGAAAAAGCCCTCAAAAAATACAAATAAAAAGGCGAGCCGATGCCCGCCTTTGACCCTTATTTCGGAAGGAAGTTTATTTTAAGCTACCCACCATATCTTCAGGACGAACCCATTTGTCGAAATCTTCTGCTGAGACTAAGCCGAGATTAATCGCTTCTTCACGTAATGTCGTACCGTTTTTGTGTGCTGTTTTTGCAATTTTCGCCGCATTTTCATAGCCGATATGCGTATTCAGTGCAGTCACCAACATTAATGAATTTTCAAGCTGTTGTTTAATACGCGGATAATTCGGCTCAATGCCTACGGCACAGTGTTCATCGAAAGAGACGCAAGCATCACCCAATAATTGGGCGGATTGTAAGAAGTTTGCAATCATCACCGGATTGAATACGTTCAATTGGAAATGCCCTTGCGAACCGACAAAAGCGATGGTGGTATCGTTACCGAATACTTGCGCGCATACCATCGTCATTGCCTCGCATTGGGTCGGATTAACTTTGCCCGGCATAATGGAAGAACCCGGTTCATTTTCAGGAATTAAGATTTCACCGATACCGGAGCGAGGGCCTGAGGCTAATAAACGAATGTCGTTTGCAATTTTGAATAAGCTCATGGCTAATTGACGTAACGCACCGTGCGTTTCAACAATGGCATCATGTGCAGCCAAGGCTTCAAATTTGTTGTCGGCGGTCACAAACGGAAGACCGGTGAATTTCGCAATGTAATCTGCGACTTTCACATCATAGCCCTTTGGTGTGTTCAAACCGGTACCTACTGCCGTTCCGCCTAATGCCAATTGGCTTAAGTGCGGTAGGGTATTTTTTAATGCACGTAAGCCAAACTCTAACTGCGCCGCATAAGCGGAAAATTCTTGACCGAGCGTCAATGGTGTTGCATCCATTAAATGGGTACGACCAATTTTCACCACGTCTTTAAAGGCTTCGGATTTTGCTGCGAAAGTTTTCTGTAAACGTGCTACACAAGGAATGGTATGTTCCACCACTTTTTTGTATGCGGCAATGTGCATTGCTGTTGGGAAAGTATCGTTTGAAGATTGTGATTTATTCACGTCATCGTTTGGGTGAATGATTGATTTTTCACCGAGTTTACCGCCGTGTAAAACGTGTGCACGGTTTGCCACCACTTCATTCACATTCATATTGGATTGTGTGCCGGAGCCGGTTTGCCAAATAACGAGCGGGAATTGATCATCTAATTTATTGGCAAGAATTTCATCACAGGCTTGTGCGATTAAATCACGTTTTTCAGCAGATAACACGCCTAAATCATGGTTTGCAAATGCGGCCGCTTTTTTCAAATAACCAAAAGCTTCAATAACTTCATGCGGCATAGAGGCTTCAGGGCCGATTTTGAAATTATTGCGTGAACGTTCGGTTTGTGCCGCCCAATATTTATCGGCAGGAACCTGAACTTCACCCATCGTGTCTTTTTCAATACGAAATGCCATTGTGATACTCCTATTAATAGAACAAAAATTGGCATAATTCTAACACTTCAGAGTTATGAATGGAACGCAACGAAAATGCCAAAAATCAGTTTTGTGATATAGATCATAAAAGTGCGGTCGATTTTATACGTGTTTTTATTTGCCAGCTCAACTCACGATTAAATCGTTTATTTTTTTCCTCTTTTTCGATACAATCGCAAAATTTGTAGCTTGGTAAAATTGAGACAAAAATGGTAAAAAATGCGCAGTTTTACATTTTGACAGAACAAAGCCTTACCGTTGAACAACTCGCATGCAATTTAGCTGCCTCGGCATGGCGTTTGGGAAAACGGATTTTGATCGCTTGTGAAACGGAACGGCAAGCACATGATATTGATGAAGCGCTTTGGCAGCGTGAGCCTAGTGAATTCGTACCACATAATTTATCAGGCGAAGCAACACAATATCCAACGCCGATTGAAATTTCGTGGCATGGAAAACGTAATGCACAACGTCGTGATTTATTAATTAATTTACAACAGGAAGTGCCTGAATTTAGCCATAGTTTTACCCAACTAATTGATTTTGTTCCCACAGATGAAATTCAAAAGGCACAAGCACGAGAACGTTATAAACAATTACGTATGCAAGGTTGGCAACTTTCCACGGAAAATGCGTAATATTTTTTAATTAATGGAGTTTACTATGAAATCATCAATGAAATTTGCTTTGTCTCTCTTACTTGGCTCAAGTGTTTTCGTTTTAACGGCTTGCGACAATCAAGAAACGAAAACAACGGAAAAATCGACCGCACTTGCGGAAAACTATGTGGTTCAAGCTCCACAAAAGGCAGAAGCTTCAAATGTGGAGGAAACCGAAAAAGCGATTGAGTCCACAGCTACAGACAATACCGCTAAACCGGAAACAAATACTTTGATAGCAGAAAATGGTATGGCTGAAAAGATAAAAACAGAAGAGACCGAAGCGGTATCCGACGTTGTAAAAACAGAAAAATCTGCCGTTGCTGAAAATGAAGTAAAGAAAGAAAATAAGAAGAAAGTAAAAAAATCAACGAAAGCCGGTAGTAAAAATAGTTACTTAGAAGAACAAAAAGCCTTACTCAACGCGCTTGAATCACAATATGAGCAAGTACGTTGCCCGGCGGAAGCGGCAAAATTAGGCGATAATAGTTTCTGTCGCCAAGAAGAACGCCGTTTGTCTGAGGAAATTAAACGAGTGATAGATGAGATTCGGTTGAATCAGTAAAGTAATAGGATACCAAATGACGAAAGAAGAAATTTTAGCCCAACAAAAACAGCTTAGAATTCTTTTTACGGCTTGGATGAATGAAAAGAAAAAGCATGAAGTTCTGACTTTCTATTGTTCGTTATTATCCTGATGGATGTGAAGAAGTGATTGAGTATGCAAAATAACCTTGTGATTAAATTAATTAGTATTATGTAGCATTTACACAAATCACCGTAGGGTGCTGTTAGGCGGAGCCGTAACGCACCAATAGATGAAATGGTGCGTTACGCAAAGCTCAACGCACCCTACCCTTTTAAAGATTATTACCTAAATAAATTTAAATATTATTAAGAGAACAACAATGACCCAAAAATTTGAAATGGCAGACCGTTTTAATCCGTCTGCAGTAGAACAAGCACTTTATAAACACTGGGAAGAACAGGGGTATTTTAAGCCTTCCGAGAATCCGAACGTTCCAAGTTATTGTATTGCGATTCCGCCGCCGAATGTAACGGGGAGTTTGCATATGGGACACGCTTTCCAACAAACCTTGATGGATACTTTAATCCGTTTTAACCGTATGGAAGGTAATAACACCCTTTGGCAAACCGGTACGGATCATGCAGGGATCGCCACTCAAATGGTGGTGGAGCGTAAAATTGCTGCCGAAGAAGGCAAAACCCGCCACGATTACGGACGTGATGCCTTTATTGATAAAATCTGGGAATGGAAAGCTTATTCAGGCGGTACGATCGGGCAACAAATGCGCCGTTTAGGTAATTCTATTGATTGGGAGCGTGAGCGTTTCACGATGGACGAAGGTTTATCTAATGCGGTGAAAGAGGTATTTGTTCGTTTGCACGAAGAGGGATTGATTTACCGCGGTAAACGTTTGGTAAACTGGGATCCTAAATTACATACCGCTATTTCTGATCTTGAGGTGGAAAATAAAGAGAGCAAAGGCTCGCTTTGGCATTTCCGCTATCCGTTGGCAAATGGAGCAAAAACCGCAGAAGGGAAAGATTACTTAGTGGTGGCAACCACCCGTCCTGAAACAATGCTGGGGGATACCGCCGTAGCGGTTCATCCGGAAGATGAACGTTATCAATCTTTGATTGGGAAAAGTGTAATCCTACCGCTTGCAAATCGTGAAATTCCAATTGTGGCTGATGATTATGTGGATCGGGAATTTGGAACAGGTTGTGTAAAAATCACACCGGCACACGACTTTAACGACTATGAAGTGGGTAAACGCCATCAGTTACCTTTGGTAAACATTTTTACGTTTAATGCAGATATTCGTCATGAGGCGGAAGTGATCGGTTTTGACGGAAAAACTTTGCCAAATTACACCGCACTTATTCCTGAAGATTATCAAGGTTTAGAACGTTTTGCCGCGCGTAAAAAAATCGTGGAAGATTTTGAGCGTTTGGGTTTATTAGAAGAAATTAAACCGCATGATCTCAAAGTACCTTACGGTGATCGTGGTGGTGTGCCGATTGAACCGATGTTGACAGATCAATGGTACGTTAGCGTTAAACCCCTTGCCGAAGTAGCAACGAAAGCGGTGGAAGAGGGTGAAATTCAATTTGTGCCGAAGCAATATGAAAACCTGTATTTCTCTTGGATGCGGGATATTCAAGACTGGTGTATTTCCCGCCAACTTTGGTGGGGACACCGCATTCCGGCATGGTATGATGAAGCAGGTAACGTTTATGTGGCTCGTGATGAAGCAGAAGTGCGGTCAAAATACAACCTTTCTGCCGATTTGCCATTAAAACAAGATGAAGACGTATTGGATACTTGGTTCTCATCAGGTTTATGGACTTTCTCGACCCTCGGCTGGCCGGAGCAAACGAAAGAACTGAAAATGTTCCACCCGACCGATGTGCTAATCACAGGTTTTGACATCATTTTCTTCTGGGTCGCCCGAATGATTATGTTCACCATGCACTTCATCAAAGATGAAAACGGCAAACCGCAAGTACCGTTTAAAACCGTTTATGTAACGGGTTTAATTCGTGATGAGCAAGGGCAGAAAATGTCAAAATCCAAAGGTAATGTGCTTGATCCGATTGATATGATCGATGGCATTTCCCTTGAAGATTTACTTGAAAAACGTACCGGCAATATGATGCAGCCACAGCTTGCAGAAAAAATAGCGAAATCGACCGCAAAACAATTCCCGGAAGGCATTGCAGCGCACGGTACGGATGCCTTACGTTTCACTCTTGCGGCATTGGCGAGCAATGGTCGTGATATTAACTGGGATATGAAACGCTTGGAAGGTTACCGCAACTTCTGCAATAAGTTATGGAATGCCAGCCGTTTTGTTCTCACCAACGATAAATTAGATTTAAGCGACGGTGAAATCGAATTTTCCGTGGCGGATCGTTGGATTGAATCGGCATTTAATCGCACAGTGGAAACATTCCGTAGCGGATTGAACCAATATCGTTTTGACTTGTGTGCGAATGTTATCTACGAGTTCACTTGGAACCAATTTTGTGATTGGTACTTAGAATTGACCAAACCGGTTTTTGCCAATGGTAGTACCGCACAAATTCGTGCAGCAAGTCAAACATTAGTACGTGTGTTAGAACAGTTGCTACGTTTAGCGCACCCATTAATTCCGTTTATTACCGAAGAAATTTGGCAAAAAGTGAAAGGTTTTGTGGGTATTGAAGCGGATAGCATTATGTTGCAACCATTCCCAAGTGTGAATGAAGCTGCATTCGACACAAATGCAGAAAGTGAAATCAACTGGTTAAAAGAGGTGATTGTTGCAGTACGTAATATTCGTGCGGAATGCAATATCGCACCAAGTAAAGGTTTGGATTTATTATTCCGCAATATCAATGCAGAAGAACAAAAAATCCTTGAAAAACAGACCGCACTTTTATGCGTAATGGCGAAACTTGATGGCGTAACAGTGCTAAATGAAGGTGAAACAGCACCGCTTGCAGTGGCAAAACTGGTGGGCAATACGGAACTTCTTGTGCCTATGGCAGGCTTCATCAATAAGGAAGCCGAACTTGCTCGTTTAACTAAAGAGATTGAAAAATATCAAAATGAAGTTAAACGTATTGAAGGCAAACTCAGCAATGAAGCTTTTGTCGCAAAAGCACCGGAAGCGGTGATTGCAAAAGAACGTGAGAAAATGGCGGAATACCAATCCGGATTGGAAAAAATCCGTGAACAGTATAAGGCGATTGAAAATTTATAATCAGTAAAAGTGAAATGTAGCTAAATTTTATTTAGCTACATTTTTTATAAGTATCTAGAGTCTACACAATTTAAATTATGAAAATTTACTTTATTTTTGCTTTTATCCTTTCTATCTTAGCCAGTTATTTTATTGCAAGCTTTGCCTCTTTATTCGGGCAACAGTTTTTTATGCAAATTTCAGCAGAAAAAATAACAACTGCATTTTATTTTGCAATGTTCTGCTTATTTTTATTTTCTTTTTTGTTGATTAAAACAATAGGAAAATTAAAAGCTTTTATCCAATCAACTCCAACTTTTTTAACCTCTATTGGGATTCTTGGAACATTTACCGGTATAGTGATTGGATTACTAGAATTTAACCCGCAAGATATTGATAGCAGTATTACGCACTTATTAGCTGGAATGAAAACAGCATTTTTGACTAGTGTTATTGGAGTTTTTCTTTCTATTAGTTTTAAAATAATACATACATTATGTTATAAGCAAGAACAACAATCTAATGATAGTGAATTCCTTATTCAAACTTTTTACCAACAAGCAGAGTTAATTGAACAATTAGTGATGCAACTAGGTGAATTTAAAAATAATGTCGATTTACAACAAACTAGAATAAGTAAATTATCTACTCATCAAATCGAGCAATTGACACAGTTAGTTGATTTATTTAGAGATTTTAAACAGCAACAAAATGCCCATCAGGATAACATACAAGCCTTTTATTCTACACAAAATGAATCGCTATTATCACTTACAAGAGCTATAGGATCTGATTCCGATAATAGTCTTTTAGGGCAAATAATGCAGTTACGCAATCAACTAAGTGAGCAATTTAATAGTGCAAAACAGCTTATTGAAAATGGTCAAACAAACTTCAATCATTTTGAACAAAATCTTGAAATTCAGCTAAAAAGTTTTGCCGATATTTTATCGAAATCTGCCACTGAAACGGTGATTGAGGCCCTAAATCAGGTAATTCGGGATTTTAATCATAATTTAACCGAGCAATTCGGAGAGAATTTTAAAGAATTAAACAGGGCGGTTAATTTATTGGTAGAATGGCAAGAAAATTATAAACAGCAACTAGTCGAAATGATCAAGCAATATCAGCTTGGAGTTGCTGCTATTAGTGAAACGGAACAAGCAGTTGGAAATATTGAGAAGTCTACTCAAACTATCCCACAAAGTATGCAAAATCTTGAGCAAGTGATTACCACGAATCAGCAACAAATTGTGTATTTAAATGAACATTTGAGTGCTTTTGCCCAACTTCGTGAAAAGGCTGTCAATGCGTTACCTATGATACAAACTCACATTCAAAAAATGGTAGAAGGGGTAAGTCAAGCAACGGAAAATTACATCACGCAATCCGGAGTGATGAACCAACGCTTAGCTGAGCAATCTGAATCTCTCATCGATCATAATCGAACTATAAATAATCAACTTGCGCAAATTTCAGAAAATTTCTCTGAGAGTACCGAACAGGTCCAGCAATGTATTAAAGACACAGCGGAGAAATGTGGTGATGTTAGTATGCTTGCTCAAAAAACTGTACTTCAAACAACGGAACAGCTCGAAAAAATGCTGGCAGGAGTTAGCCGCTCTCTTGAGCATACTCAAACAGAATTGCTCAATTCTTTCCAACAAATTTTAAAGAATCATGCATCTGAAAATAGTAAAATTATTAGCCAGCTAGGTGAAAATAATGATCAAATATTAAAAGAGTCTCGTACAATTTTAGCTCAACAAGTTGAAAAACAACTTGAGCTCATCGATCAATCAATTCAGACTGAACTTGAACGTGTTTTAAATCAAATGGGAAGTTCATTAGCGACAATCACAGGGCGTTTTACTCAAGATTATGAGCAACTGGTGAAAGCGATGAAAAATATTGTGGAACAACACTAGGGAATCGTTTTTATGATTGATTTATCAAAACTGACTCAAAAAAATGATGATGATTCTCAGTGGCTACCAATCTCTGATTTAATGTCCGGATTGATGATTTTGTTTTTATTTATTGCAATTAGCTTTATGCGTAATATTCAAATGGAAAAACAAAAAATTGAAGAAGTTGCACTCACTTATCAACAAAATCAGGTTGCGATTTATGAAACTTTGATAAACGAATTTAAAGACGATCTAATTTCTTGGAATGCAGAAATTGATCAGGATTTAACTTTTGTTTTTAAATCTCCCGATGTTTTGTTTAATATAGGAAAGTCTGATTTAAATACGAAATATCGAAAGATTTTATCCGATTTTTTCCCCCGCTATTTAAATGCAATTCAACCTTATTTAGGTTCTATTAATGAAATACGTATTGAAGGGCATACATCAAGTCATTGGAATAAATTGGTTTCAGATGATGAAGCCTATTTCTTAAATATGGCACTATCACAAGAACGTACTCGGAGTGTATTAAAATATGTTTATGAATTAGAGAGTATTGGATTTAAACAAAGAAATTGGATCAAATCACATCTTGCTGCTGTAGGGTTATCTTCCTCTAAAACAATTATTGAAAATGGCCTAGAAAATGAAGAAAAATCTCGCCGAGTGAGCTTTAGAATTATCACCAATGCTGATATTCAAATTAAGAAAATTATTGAGATGAAATAATGAAATTAAACATAAATTTGACCGCTCTTGAGCAGGCAGTTCGGCAAATGGGTGAACAGATAAAATTTTCAACAGGTTTTGGGGTACGTTTGCCTCCACTGAAAACGGCTCAAGGAGTACAAATTCAGCCGGGCGATATTGAATGGATTAAAACCAAAGAAGGGAGTGAACTCCCTCTTTTTCAAGGGGAAGTGGTTATTTTGTTTATCCCTGATCATACAAAAGGGCGGCAATCCATAGAAGCCATTATACAAAATGGGGGAAATGGCAATCGCCTGCATTTTTCCAATTGCGAAACTTTAGAGAAAATGCGTCAAATCGGGCGTTATGAGCGTTATCGTGCTACCAATAACCTTGAGGGACTCGTAGAAATTACTGCCCTAAACCAGCAAGGGCAAATCGTTTCAGGTGAAGTCGTGTTGAAAGCCTGTAAAAACTGCTTATCTCAACTCAATTATAAAAATTATGCTCAAACATCTAGGCAAGAAAAAAATGAGATTTGGGCAAATTTTTCCTTTAAAGAGTTTTTTGAGATCTATAAACCCTATTTTCATACCAATCCAGATTTAGATCTTACTCCCGGTTACAGCGATGATTGGAAGTATATTTCTCAACGGGAAAAGGAGAAAAGAGATTTTTGCTGTGATGAATGTGGAGTTAATTTGCGGCAATATCGACACTTGCTACATACCCACCATAAGAATGGAGTAACTAAAGATAACCGAATAAGTAATCTAGCAGTGCTTTGTGTGGAATGTCATTGCAAACAGCCTAAACATGAGCATATGAGTGTTTTGAATGAAGATAAGCAACTATTAGCGAAGTTAAGAGCTGAATCTGCTTGGGACTTAGATGATATCCCTTTTTAGTTAATATGCCTGATTGCTAAAGAACGTGAGAAAATGGCGGAATACCAATCCGGATTGGAAAAAATCCGTGAACAGTATAAGGCGATTGAGGCACTATAATGGGTAGGAAACGCTGGCTTTATAGCCAGCGTTTTTTGTTGTCGGCAAGCTTATTATTTCGGCGAATAATCTCTTGCTCCGAAAATCGCCGTACCGATACGCACCATTGTTGAGCCGCACTTTATTGCACTTGGCATATCGTCCGTCATTCCCATCGAAAGGGTGTCGATTTGTTGATTTGGGAAGGCTTGTTTGAGCTGTTCAAATAAATCCGCCATTTTTTTGAATGCACTTTCTTGTTCTTCAATGTTTTCTGTGGGGGCGGGAATTGTCATTAAGCCACGTAAACGTAAGTGCGGTAGATTTTCGATGTGTTTTGCTAACTCAAGCATTTCTTCGGGGTGAATACCTGATTTACTCGCTTCATCACTAATATTAATTTGAATCAGCACATTTAACGGTGCTTTATTTGTCGGGCGTTGTTCGTTTAAACGATTGGCGATTTTTGCGCGATCAAGGGTTTGCATCCAATCGAAATATTCCGCCACCAAACGGCTTTTATTTGATTGTAAAGGGCCGATAAAATGCCATTCGAGAGCAATTCCTTGTTCGGTAAAAGATTGAATTTTTTCTACACCTTCTTGCACATAGTTTTCACCAAATGCGGTTTGCCCGGCTTGGTAGGCGGTTAAAATATCAGAAATCGGTTTGGTTTTAGAAACGGCAAGTAGTTTCACCGCATTAGATGTTCGTTGAACCTGTTCACAAGCGATATGAATGCGTTGATGAATTTGTTGCAAATTTTGTTGAATATTCACTGAATTCTCCCTGTTTAAAGTGCGGTTAGTTTACACGAAATTTAGTGTCTTGAGAAAAATTCGGGTAAATTATGATTTTCTGTTTGACAAGCTAGGTAAATTTCGGTATTTCTTAGCGCATTCTTTTTTGAAAGATAAAAAAACACAATGAAAAACAACCGCACTTTCACCATGACCATTATTATGCTCACCATTACGATGTTTAATGGCGCGGGTTAGTGCATAAAATACAGGATACATAAAACCCGCAATCTGATCGAATGCGGGTTTTTTTATAGATTAAAAAATACAACTTTCTAGGAGAATCAATTATGCGCGTACTTAAATTTGGCGGCACTTCGCTTGCTAATTCGGAACGTTTTTCCCAAGCGGCGAAACTTATTGAGCAAGCCCATTTGGAAGAGCAGGCAGCCGGTGTGTTATCCGCCCCTGCGAAAATCACCAATCACCTCGTAGCCCTTTCTGAAAAAGCCGCCTTAAATCAACTGACCGATACGCATTTCAACGAAGCAATTGAAATTTTCTATAATATTATCAATGGGCTATATGCTGAAAATAATCAATTTGATTTAGACGGGACGAAAGCGCTCATTGATGCGGAATTTGCTCAAATTAAAGATCTATTGGACGAAATTCGTCAAGCAGGAAAAGTGGAAGATGCAGTTAAAGCGACTATTGATTGTCGCGGTGAAAAACTTTCTATCGCAATGATGAAGGCTTGGTTTGAAGCGCGTGGTTATGCGGTGCATATTGTCGATCCAGTGAAACAATTATTGGCAAAAGGCGGTTATTTGGAATCCTCCGTGGAGATTGCGGAATCGACTAAGCGTGTTGACGCGTCAAGTATTGCGAAAGACAAGGTTGTTTTAATGGCAGGTTTTACTGCGGGTAATGAGAAAGGGGAATTGGTGCTTTTAGGTCGTAACGGCTCCGATTACTCCGCAGCTTGCTTAGCCGCCTGTTTAGGTGCGAGCGTGTGTGAAATTTGGACGGATGTAGATGGCGTTTATACTTGTGATCCGCGTTTAGTGCCGGATGCACGTTTACTCCCGACCCTTTCTTATCGTGAAGCGATGGAGCTTTCTTATTTTGGCGCAAAAGTTATTCACCCACGTACTATTGGCCCTTTATTGCCGCAAAATATTCCTTGTGTGATAAAAAATACCGGTAATCCGTCTGCGGCAGGCTCTATTATTGATGGAAGTGTGAAATCCGAAGGTTTGCAGGTAAAAGGCATCACCAATTTAGATAATTTAGCGATGTTTAATGTATCAGGCCCGGGAATGCAAGGTATGGTGGGAATGGCGTCCCGCGTATTTTCGGTGATGTCAAAAGCCGGAATCTCCGTCATTTTAATCACGCAATCTTCTTCTGAATATAGTATTAGTTTCTGTGTACCGGTGAAATCGGCAGAAGCGGCGAAAGCCGCACTTGAGGCGGAATTTGCGAATGAATTGAATGCAAATCAATTGGAACCGATTGAGGTGATTAAAGATATGTCGATCATCTCCGTTGTAGGTGATGGAATGAAAGAAGCGAAAGGCATTGCGGCGCGTTTCTTCTCCGCACTCGCGCAAGCGAACATTAGTATTGTTGCCATTGCGCAGGGGTCGAGCGAACGTTCGATTTCTGCCGTTGTACCACAAAATAAAGCGATTGAGGCGGTGAAAGCCACTCACCAAGCACTTTTCAATAAGAAGAAAGTGGTAGATATGTTTCTTGTCGGTGTCGGTGGAGTAGGTGGAGAGCTGATTGAGCAGGTAAAGCGACAAAAGGAGTATCTGGCGAAGAAGGATATTGAAATTCGCGTCTGCGCAATTGCAAACTCCAACCGTATGTTGCTTGATGAAAACGGCTTAAATTTAGATGATTGGAAAAACGATCTTGAAAATGCAACCCAACCTTCCGATTTTGATGTGCTACTTTCTTTTATTAAATTGCACCATGTGGTCAATCCTGTATTTGTTGATTGTACCTCTGCGGAATCAGTTGCAGGGCTTTATGCAAGAGCTTTAAAAGAAGGCTTCCATGTCGTCACGCCAAACAAAAAAGCGAACACGCGTGAGTTGACGTATTATTACGAATTACGTAAAAATGCTCAAGCGGGACAACACAAATTCTTATACGAAACCAATGTCGGTGCGGGCTTACCGGTGATTGAGAACTTGCAAAATCTTCTTGCCGCCGGTGATGAATTAGAGCGTTTTGAAGGGATTTTGTCCGGCTCACTTTCTTTTATTTTCGGTAAATTAGAAGAAGGATTTTCTCTTTCGGAAGTGACCGCACTTGCACGTGAGAAAGGCTTTACCGAGCCGGATCCTCGTGATGATTTATCCGGTCAAGATGTAGCGCGTAAACTTTTGATTTTAGCCCGTGAGGCCGGTTTGGAGTTAGAACTATCTGATGTTGAAGTAGAAGGCGTGCTGCCGAAAGGATTTTCCGAAGGAAAATCCGCTGAGGAGTTTATGGCAATGTTGCCACAGTTGGATGCCGATTTTAAAGCGCGTGTTGAGGCCGCCAAAGCAGAAGATAAAGTTTTACGCTATGTAGGGCAAATCAGCGATGGTAAGTGTAAAGTTTCGATTGTTGCGGTAGAGCAAAACAACCCGCTTTATAAAGTAAAAGACGGTGAAAATGCGTTGGCTTTCTACACACGCTATTATCAACCGATCCCGTTATTATTGCGTGGTTATGGTGCAGGCAATGCGGTGACTGCTGCGGGGATCTTTGCGGATATTTTAAGAACATTACAACATTAATAAGGAATGTCCAATGTTACGAATTTATGCACCGGCTTCCAGCGCAAATATTAGCGTAGGTTTTGATACTTTAGGGGCTGCAATTTCTCCGATTGACGGCTCGTTATTAGGCGATGTGGTTCAAATCGAATCTATCGCAAGCGGCTTTGAATTGGAAAGTGCGGGTTATTTTGTCCGTAAATTACCTAAAGAGCCGCAAAAAAATATTGTATATCAAGCCTATGTGCTGTTTAGTGAACGGTTAAAATTACGCGGTGGTAATGTGAAGCCATTGCGTTTAACCCTTGAAAAAAATATGCCGATTGGATCGGGGCTCGGCTCTAGTGCTTGCTCCATTGTGGCGGCATTGGTAGCATTGAATCGGTTTCATAATGAGCCTTTTTCTAAAATGGAACTGCTTGAAATGATGGGTGAATTAGAAGGGCGTATTTCAGGCTCGATTCATTATGACAATGTAGCCCCTTGCTATCTTGGCGGTGTGCAGTTTATGGTGCAATCTCTTGGCAATATTTGCCAAAAATTGCCGTTTTTTGATAATTGGTATTGGGTGTTGGCTTATCCGGGAATTGAAGTTTCCACAGCCGAGGCCCGTGCAATTTTGCCAAAAAGCTATACCCGCCAAGATGTTATTACTCACGGTCGCCATTTAGGTGGCTTTGTTCACGCTTGTCATACGCACCAAGAAAATTTGGCGGCGATTATGATGAAAGATGTCATTGCGGAGCCTTATCGAGAGTCATTGTTGCCAAACTTCGCAGAAGTGAAACAAGCGACACGTGATTTAGGCGCATTAGCAACCGGTATTTCCGGTTCAGGCCCTACGATTTTTTCTATCGCACCGAATTTACAAACGGCAACAAAACTGGCGACTTATTTGGAAAGCCATTATTTACAAAATAATGAGGGTTTTGTGCATATATGCAAAGTTGATAATATTGGTGCGTGCGAATTGAATTAGAAAAATATAGGAAAATAAGTAATGACCGAATTAAATAAACATTTAAATTTATATCCAATTGATTATCCATTTGAAACATTAAAATCAAGGATTAAAGATAAAAAGCTTAAACTAGATCCTGATTTTCAAAGAAAATATAAATGGGATAAGAAAGGATGGGGAAGAGCCTCAAAGTTTATTGAGTCATGTTTAATGAGAATTCCCTTGCCATCATGTTATTTTGCAGAAGATTATGATAATAATCATATAGTTATTGATGGTGTCCAGAGATTAACTACAATTCAGAAGTTTTTTGACGATGAGTTTGCTTTAGAGGGAATGACAGCTTTTTCTAATTTAGAAGGAAAGAAATTTTCTGAATTAGGAGAGTATAAGAATGAATTAGAAAATACAACTATTCGTTGTATTATTTTACGTAAAGATAATTCTCAAGATTTAATTAGAGAAATTTTTGCTCGATTAAATCAAGGTGCTGTAACATTAACAGATCAAGAAATTAGGCATGCTCTGTATCCTAGTAAGTTTAATGATTTACTTGATGAATTAGTTGTGGAGTTGAAAGATTATAAATTTAATCATATTAAGGATGAGACCGATAAAGTTGAATTAGTCTTGCGTTATTTCGCTTTATCAAGTAATGATAATTTATCTAATTATTCAGATAAACTTAAGGAATACTTAGATACTTATATAGAAGAAAGAGCTAATGAAACAAATATAAATATAGATTTATATAGAGAAAAATTCAAACGAGCATTAAAGAACTGTAGAGAAGTTTTTGGTGATGAGGTATTCTTAAATTTATCTCGTAAAAGAGACATGAAATCTAAAGCTATAGTTCATTATGATTTACAAATGTACTCTGTTGGAAATTTATCTGATTATGTAATTAATAGATTTTCATCACAAATTAGAGAAAAATATAAGGAGCTATGTGAAACAGAAGACTTTAGTAAAACATTGAAGAGAAGTGTTCAAACACGAGCATCAATTACTAAACGTAGAAAATTATGGAAAAGACTTTTAGATGAAATTGTTTCAAAGGTTGATGATAATGCAGCAGGAATATCTTAATGTATATGAAAAATATCACGATTTATTAGAGACGCTTAAGTTAATTGTGAAAGAAACTGAAACTAGAGTTATTAATGATAATGATATTTTATTTTCTAGTGTTCATGTTAACTTTTTTTCTAGAAGTTATATTGTAAATCTTTGTACTTATTTGGAATCTTATTTAATAGAAATAGCAACTAAATTATTTGAACGACATTGTGCTTGTATTAACCAATATCGAGTTCCTAGAGTATTCGTGTCAGCAAGTTTTAATTCTTGGAAAAATTTTGATAAAAAACATTGTGAATCTTCTATTAATAACATTGACTTCTTTGTCTCACCTACAAAGGAAAATATAGAGGAGTTTTTTGATTGTAATAAAATTTCAGGAAATATAAAAAAGACTTTTAATGTTTTTGAGTTATTAGGAGTTGAGTTAGCAAACGTTGTTAGAGATAAACCGATAAAAGATCAAATTACAGCTATAGTTAACAAACGAAATGATATTATTCATAGAAATGATGATGCCATAGATATTTCGTTATCAGATATTTCTCAGTATATAGAGACAGTGGATAACTATATGTCAACGATAAAAGATGGGATAATAAATTCTATTTATATAACTAATAATTGAGGACAGTCAAATTATTATGAACTTATACAATATCAAACACCCGGAACAACAAGTCAATTTCGCTCAGGCGGTTCGTCAAGGGTTGGGTAAAGATCTGGGACTATTTTTTCCGGAAACGATTCCGCAACTCTCCAATATCGATGAATTGCTCGATCTTTCGCTTGTTGAACGCAGCCAGAAAATACTTTCTGCGATTATCGGTGATGAAATTCCGACGGAAATTTTGAATGCAATGGTTAAAAATGCGTTTACTTTTCCGGCACCTTTAGAAAAAGTACAAGACAACATTTACGCGCTTGAGCTTTTCCACGGGCCGACACTGGCTTTTAAAGACTTTGGCGGTCGCTTTATGGCGCAAGCCTTAGCAGCGGTAAGAGGCGATGGAAAAATTACTATTTTAACTGCGACTTCCGGTGATACCGGTGCGGCGGTGGCGCATGCATTCTATGGTTTGGAAAACATCAATGTCGTCATTTTATATCCGAAAGGTAAAATCAGCCCATTACAAGAGAAATTATTCTGCACCCTTGGCGGCAATATTCGTACCGTAGCAATTAACGGCGATTTTGATGCATGCCAAGCATTGGTGAAACAAGCTTTTGATGATGCCGAATTACGCGAAACTATCGGTTTAAATTCGGCAAATTCCATTAATATCAGTCGCTTACTTGCACAAATTTGTTATTACTTTGAAGCGGTTGCGCAGTTACCGAAAGCAAAACGTGATAATGTGGTGATTTCCGTACCAAGCGGTAACTTTGGAAATTTAACGGCAGGATTGATTGCAAAAACCTTAGGTTTACCGATCTCACGTTTTATTGCTTCAACCAATGCTAATGATACCGTGCCACGTTATTTACAATCCGGCAACTGGGAGCCAAAATCGACTGTTGCCACTCTCTCTAATGCAATGGATGTAAGCCGACCGAATAACTGGCCGAGAGTAGAGGAATTATTTAAACGCAACGGTTGGAATTTAGCGGATTTGGGTGCAGGTATGCTTACTGATGCACAAACGGAAGAAACCTTAAAAGCAATGCACTCTGAAGGTTATATTTGCGAACCACACGGTGCGATTGCATACCAAGTTTTGAAAGATCAACTTAATGCGAACGAAACCGGTATTTTCCTTTGCACTGCGCACCCGGCGAAATTTAAAGAATCCGTTGAGCGTATTTTAAATCTCGAACTACCACTTCCTGAAGCCTTGGATAAACACAATAAATTACCATTGCTTTCTGATGAAATGGATAATGATTTCGCACAGTTACGTGCATATTTGTTGAAATAACAAAAAAGTGCGGTTAATTTCACCGTCGTTATGTAGCAGTTACACAAATTATTGTAGGGTGCTGTTAGGCGAAGCCGTAGCGCACCAATTGACAAAATTTAATGATGAAATGGTGCGTTGCGCAAAGCTAACGCACCCTACTTCAATTAAATATTAGAAATAAAATTCTTTTTGTGCAACAGCTACACAACAATGAAATTCAATATAATTTTGACCGCACTTTTCTTTTTCTATTTATTTTTATGTCGACTTTTATCGCTTACGCTAACATTCAGCAGTTTTTTCCTTTTGATGAAATCCCTTCGGTGCTTGTTCCTGAAAATTTACTGATATTGTCTAATGAAAATACTCGGGTAAAACAACGTCATCAATGTCGCCGATTAGCCCATTTCTTATTATGGAAATTGTTAAAAGTATCAGAAAAATCAACCGCACTTTTGGGACAGATTCAACGTACGAAAAGTGAACGACCTTATTTTTTCAATGAAAAAATAGATTTTAATATCAGCCATTCTGATGATTGGGTTGCAGTAGTGTTGAATATTCAAGAAGATAAACAAAGTGCGGTCGGGATTGATATTGAATTTCCCAAAAAACGAAATTTTCTTGCGTTAATGGAATATTTTGCACCCGAGGATGAAATCCATTGGTTTACACAGCAAATAAGTGCGGAGAATGCCTTTTATCGTTGTTGGTGTTTGCGGGAGGCCGTGTTGAAATCCCAGGGGGTTGGCATTGTGAAATTATCGGAAGTACGTCATTTTCCCTGTAAGCAAAAAATTTTTTCGGATTATTGCCCGCAAGGTGAACTATTGTTTACCAATGAACTTCCTTTTTATTTCGCAATGTTTGTCAATCAACGACAAAATCAACCGCACTTTTTTCAATGGAATGGTGAAAAATTGGTTCAAAAAACGCTTAAACATCTTATTCATTATGATGTTAATTAAAGCTGAAAATCCTTTTTACAACCTTGTATTTTTATAGACGAGCCCCCATTATTCCGATAAACTCGTCACAATTTTTTTACAAACGGAGAACGACATGTCACAGAATGATTCAGGACAGGATCCTTGGGGCAAGCCGGGGCAGAGCAATGAGCAAAAGCCCGACAATTCATCAAATAACGGATGGGATTCAAATCAAAATCGCGGTAAGCAAGAGCAATCGCCGCCGGATATAGAAGAAATCTTTAACAACTTACTGAAAAAACTGGGTGGTGGTAAAAAGAGCGGTCAAAATCATGGCAGTTCTAACAACACACCTTCCACACCGCTCAATTTTGGCAAGGCTTTACCCATTGCTGTTATATTAGGCGCGATCATTTGGGGGGCAAGTGGTTTCTACACGATAAAAGAAGCGGAACGTGGTGTAGTGTTGCGTTTCGGCGAACTACATTCCATTGTTCAACCTGGATTAAATTGGAAGCCGACTTTTGTGGATAAAGTTTTACCGGTGAATGTCGAGCAAGTGAAAGAATTGAAAACACAAGGCTCGATGTTGACGCAGGATGAAAATATGGTGAAAGTTGAAATGACCGTGCAGTACCGAGTGCAAGATCCGGCTAAATATCGTTTCAGCGTAACGAACGCAGATGACAGTTTAAACCAAGCAACGGATAGTGCGCTACGCTATGTGATAGGCCATATGACAATGGACGATATTCTTACCACCGGTCGTGCTGTCGTGCGTGAAAACACATGGAAAGCATTGAATGAAATTATCAAACCTTATGATATGGGAATTGAAGTTATTGACGTGAATTTCCAATCTGCACGTCCACCGGAAGAAGTAAAAGACGCCTTTGATGATGCGATCAAAGCACAAGAAGATGAACAGCGTTTTATTCGTGAAGCGGAAGCTTATGCCCGCGAAAAAGAGCCGATTGCACGTGGTGATGCACAACGTATCATAGAGGAAGCTACGGCTTATAAAGATCGTATCGTATTGGATGCACAAGGTGAAGTGGAGCGTTTGCAGCGTTTATTGCCAGAATTTAAAGCATCACCGGATTTATTACGTGAGCGTTTATATATCCAGACAATGGAAAAAGTGATGGCTAATACACCAAAAGTGATGCTTGATGGAAACAATGGCAATAACTTAACGGTGTTACCGCTTGAGCAACTTATGGGGAAAAAAGCAGCAAATAAAGCACAAAGTGCGGTAGATTATTCGCCTGTTTTATCACAGCCGGAGCCTCAGCAATCTCAAACCCAACCGACAACGGTAGAATCAATTCGCCAAGGGAGATTTAATTAATGCGTAAATTTTTATTACCTATTATTTTTGTTCTCGTTGCGGTGATCTATTCCAGTATTGTTGTAGTCACTGAGGGTACGCGTGGCATTATGTTGCGTTTTAATAAAGTGCAGCGTGATGCGGATAATAAAGTGGTAGTTTATGAACCGGGTTTACATTTCAAAGTACCGCTCATTGACACCATTAAAGTGTTAGATGCTCGTATTCGTACTTTAGATGGTTCCGCTACCCGTTTTGTTACCGTAGAGAAAAAAGACCTATTGGTTGATTCCTATGTAAAATGGAAAATCAGTGATTTTGGTCGTTTCTATACTTCAACCGGTGGTGGTGATTACAACCAAGCGGCAAGTTTATTGAGCCGTAAAGTAAATGACCGTCTGCGTTCCGAAATCGGTACGCGTACCATCAAAGACATTGTTTCAGGTACGCGTGGTGAATTGATGGAAGGGGCTAAAAAGGCATTAAACTCCGGACAAGATAGCACGGCAGAATTGGGTATTGAAGTGGTTGATGTTCGCGTGAAACAAATTAATTTACCGGATGAAGTTTCTTCTTCCATTTATCAACGTATGCGCGCAGAACGTGATGCGGTTGCACGTGAGCATCGTTCACAGGGTAAAGAAAAAGCCGCATTTATTCAGGCTGATGTTGATCGTAAGGTAACATTAATTCTTGCCAATGCAAATAAAACGGCTCAGGAGTTACGTGGTTCCGGTGATGCAACGGCTGCAAAACTTTATTCTGATGCATTTTCTCAAAATCCTCAGTTCTTCAGCTTTATACGTAGCTTAAAAGCTTATGAGGCAAGTTTTGCAAATTCGGATAATATGATGATCTTAAAACCGGATAGTGATTTTTTCCGTTTTATGCAAGCACCGAAAAAGTAGCTTTAAAATCGTAAGATAAAAGTGCGGTCAAATTGACCGCGCTTTTCTGTTTGAGTTATTTTTGAGCAGTCAAAGCAAATTTTATTATTTTTTATTTGACAGTCTTTTATAAATCCGTAGAATACGCCGCGTTGTCTGGTAACAGACAAATGCGGGAATAGCTCAGTTGGTAGAGCACGACCTTGCCAAGGTCGGGGTCGCGAGTTCGAGCCTCGTTTCCCGCTCCAATTTGCCCGAGTGGTGGAATCGGTAGACACAAGGGATTTAAAATCCCTCGCCTTTCGAGGCGTGCCAGTTCAAGTCTGGCTTCGGGCACCATTTTATAAAATTCCATTTTTATAAAAAACTCCTTTAAAATCCTATACTTGGGTCGTTAGCTCAGTCGGTAGAGCAGCGGACTTTTAATCCGTTGGTCGAAGGTTCGAATCCTTCACGACCCACCAATTATTCAATTCAATATCTACTCTCTTGTCAAGGTTCAATACTCCTTAACTTATTTTAATTCAATCGATTGATTCTTTAAATAATGTCTAAACTCTAAGTAATACACAGTATGGAGCAATGGTTAAAGAGTATTGACAATTATGATGTCATTGCTCTTATCTGAAGTTGCGTTAAATTTATATCAGTATGTTTTCTGGACGCAACTTGATTAAATTCCTGCAAAATGATCTTATGAAAATGTTCATAGATACCATTTATATCTGTGTAAGAAACTTTCGTTTTGATATGTTGAATGTCGTTGCAACGATATCTGCCTAAGTAATGACGGTTTTCATTCTTCGAGCTTATCTAGACAGATATTTATTGGTAAATCCATTCAACGCCTGTCTTTAAACCATAAACCATATTTTGGTTCATTCCCGTTACTTTATTAAATTTCTGAGTATCGGTTTAAGTATTAATCATTCTCAATTTTATTTTTGATTTATATCAAAAAAAAGTTATTTATTTCCTTTTGAAGGATAAAAATACTTTCTTTTCTAGATCTATTCTTGTAGATTTCACGGAATTTTCACTTCTGTCATAGTTATTAATATTATAAAGGAAGGAAGTAGTGGTATTAAATATCATACTATCTTTCAAATGACAGACAAAAAACTGTTGTTTTTGTGATTTTCGATATAAGAGTTTAACAAAATTAGACCGTCATATTAAATAATCTAAAATTTTAAAAGGAGATAAGTCATTGAGTGTTAATAACATAAATGCCCCATTTGAGACCTTAGGGCATATCGCTTGGCTGTGGGCAAATTCCCCACTACACCGAAATTGGTCACTTTCTTTACTCGCAATTAATACATTGCCTGCTATTCATCATAATCAATACGTTTTATTAATGCGTAATAATTTTCCTGTTGCATTTTGTAGCTGGGCAAATCTAAGTTTAGAAAATGAAGTGAAATATCTTGATGATGTCGCTTCATTATCTGCAGAAGACTGGAATTCCGGTGAGAGAAAATGGTTTATTGATTGGATTGCTCCTTTTGGTGATAACGGGGCGTTATATAAACACATGCGCAAGCTTTTTGCACATGATGTATTTCGTGCTATCAGGGTAGAACCTAATGGTAAAACAGGAAAAATAGTTGAGTTTCACGGAGGTAAAATTGACAAAAAACTAGCAAGTAAAATTTTTCAACAATATCACTTTGAGCTAATGAGTGAGCTAAAAACAAAACCGGATTTTAAATTTTCAATTCTTAAAGAAGGAGAATAGTATATGGCGAATCTACAATCAAAACTCGCTAATGTCAAACAAAGTGCAGCAGCAAAAGCTGCAGCAACTAAACAAGCGCTACAAAAAGCGGCAGAACGTGCTAAGCAAGCCGGAAAAAAACTCATTTTATATGTTCCAAAAGATTATGAAGGACAAGGCTCCAGCCTAAATGAATTAGTTAAGGCTGCAGATGACTTAGGTATTGAAGTTCATCGTTCAGAAAAAAATTCAACCGCTTTAGCTAAAGAAATTTTTGGCACCGGCGAACAATTATTAGGGTTAACTGAACGTGGTTTAGCGTTATTTGCCCCTACAATAGATAAATTATTGAGTAAATATAATTTTTCTAATAGTGCTGGGAACCTTGCTAACCATACCTCAAAAGCTGCAAGCGTATTATCTACATTACAAAATTTCTTAGGAACTGCGTTATCAAGTATGGATCTTGATGAACTAATTCAACGACGCAAAAATGGCGAAAAAATAGGCGGCGAAGAATTGGCAAAAGCAAGTATAGATTTAATTAATCAGCTTGTTGATACCGCTTCTAGTATTGTGAGTAATCTTGATTCTTTTTCAAGTCAACTAAACAAGTTAGGCGATGCGTTATCTCAAACTAAGCATTTAGGTAATGTTGGTAATAAATTGAAAAATTTACCCAATTTTGGCAATGTAGGTTCAGGGATTGAAGCATTATCCGGTGTTTTATCAGCGGTTTCTGCTGCTTTTATTCTTGCCGATAAAAAAGGAGATAAAGGCACACAAGCGGCAGCAGGTGTTGAATTATCAGCTAAAGTATTAGGTAATGTAGGTAAGGCGGTATCTAAATATATTATTGCCTATCGTGTAGCAAGAGGATTATCTACCAGTGCTGCGAGTGCTGGGTTAATTGCTTCAATGGTGACTTTGGCTATTAGTCCTCTTTCTTTTCTCAATGTAGCCAGCCAATTTGATCGAGCTAAAGAATTAGAAAAACTTTCGCAACGCTTTAAGAAATTTGGCTATGAAGGAGATGCTTTACTTGCCTCGTTTCATCGAGAATCCGGAACAATAGAAGCAGCCTTAACAACTATTAATACTGTAATGAATGCTATTTCTGCAGGAGTAAGTGCTGCATCAGCGGCTTCTTTAGTTGGTGCTCCGGTTAGCTTATTAGTTGGTGCGATCACAAGTATTATTTCCGGTATCCTTGAAGCATCAAAACAAGCAATGTTTGAGCATATTGCAGATAAGTTAGCAAGTGAAATTGCTGAATGGGAGAAAAAAAATGGCGGTAAAAATTATTTTGAGAACGGGTATGATTCTCGACATGCCGAATATATAGCTGAAAAGGCTTTAGAAAAATTCTCAGAGCTTGCGAAGGAATATAAGACTCAGCGCTCCCTTGCCATTATTCAGCAACATTGGGATGAAAATATCGGAGAACTGGCAGGAGTTACTCGAAATGGCGCACGGATCAAAAGTGGCAAAGGATATGCTGAATTATATGAAGACGGAAAAATCAAAAGTATGAATGTAGATCAGTATAAACAAGTTGTTTTTGATCCATTAAAAGGAAATATTGCCTTACCGGATAGTGATAAATCGACTTCCCTATCCTTTGTTAGACCGACGTTTGCCCCTGGAGAAGAGATTCGTTCAAGAAAACAAGAAGGTAAATATGAGTATATGACAAGCCTACTCGTTAAGGGGGTTGATAGATGGGTTGTTACCGGGGTTCAAAATGCATCCGGTGTTTACGATTATGCTAATTTGATACAGTTTATGTATGCAGGTTATTCGGATTTAACCAAGGGGGGGCGACAATATCGCGAGCTTAAAATTGTATCAAATCTAGGAAAAAGAAATGATACGGTTTTCCTTGGAGCCGGTTCATCAGAAGTGAATGCCGGGGAAGGACATGATACCGTTTATTATAATAAAACGGAAACAGGCTATTTAACCGTTGATGGTCGAAATGCTACTCAAGCAGGGAATTATACTGTATCAAAAGGGTTGGGTGGAGATGTAAAAATTCTACAAGAGGTTGTTAAAGAGCAAAAAGTTAGAAGAGGAAAATCAACTGAGACCTTACAATATCGTCATTATGAAATGGCACATAGTCATAACCATAATTTAAAAGCTGTAGATAAATTAAACTCTGTAGAAGAGATCTTCGGTGGAATGAAGAACGATACTTTCTATGGTAGTAAATTTAATGATATTTTCCACGGCGGTAAAGGTAATGATGTGCTAGAAGGAAATGACGGCGATGATCGCCTCTATGGAGATAGTGGTGATGATATCCTCAGAGGTGGAAATGGTAATGACCGTCTTTCCGGTGGTGAAGGTAATGATAAATTGTTCGGAGGACAAGGAAACGATTTTCTTGATGGAGGAGATGGTGACGATGAGTTACAAACACTAGGTGGTAAGAATGATAAAAATATCTTACTAGGTGGAGCCGGTAATGATAAATTATACGGTAGTACCGGCGATGATTTATTAGATGGTGGAACTGGTAATGATCTCATGTATGGTGGTTTGGGTAATGATATTTACCGTTATAAGGATGGTTATGGAAATCATATTATTGAAGATAATGGTGGTTATGATAAATTGAGTTTAGCTAACCTCACTTTCAGAGATGTGTATTTCCAAAGAGATGGGGATAATCTAGTTATGACTACAATGACACAATCTAGATCTACCATTACATTTAAAAATTGGTTTAAAAAACCAGACAGAGATAGTTCAGACAATAAAATCGAAGAAATTATTGATAAAGACGGAAGAGTTTTGACTCATCAGGAGCTTGATAAGTTTATTAATGATAGTGCTAAAGCTAAAGGAGGTAGTGATACGCATTTTTCCTGGTATTATACATACCCAAAACAAGAAGCTTTGACTTCATTAGGAAATGATATTCAAAAAATTATTTCTTCAGTCGGCAATTTTGGAGGCGATTCAGCTAAACCGGTCGCGGCTTCACTGTACTCTTCTATGCCAACACCATTTAATACTTATAATAATACCTTAGCTGCTTCGGCTGCTTAATCTTTTGTTAATAAAGGCAATCCTGTTTTAGATAGGATTGCCCTTTTATTTGTTTAGGGAGACATAATGAATTTTACTGAACAGCAAGATTGTGGATTATATGCCTTACAAGTTTTAGCTCAATATCATAATATTGCAATTAATCCGGAAGAAATAAAACATAAATTTGATCTTGATGGGAAAGGTTTAGATATTACGGCTTGGTTATTAGCTGCTAAATCTTTAGAACTTAGAGCCAAAAAAGTAAAGAAACCTATAGAGCGCTTAGACTTTATTTATTTACCTGCATTAATTTGGCGAAATGACGGTAAGCACTTTATTCTAACAAAAATTAATAAGGCAACGGATCAATATCTGATTTTTGATTTAGTACAACATAATGCTAGGATACTTACAAAAGAGGAATTTCAGCAAGCTTATGAGGGAAATGTAATTCTTATTACTTCTCGTGCCTCAATAATCGGAAAATTAGCAAAATTTGATTTTACTTGGTTTATTCCAGCTGTCATTAAATATCGGAAGATATTTATAGAAACGCTCGTTGTTTCTATTTTCTTACAATTATTTGCATTAATTACACCGCTTTTCTTCCAAGTGGTAATGGATAAAGTACTTGTTCATCGAGGGTTTTCTACCCTGAATATCATTACATTCTCACTGGCAATCGTCGTATTATTTGAGATTGTATTAAATGGTTTACGCACTTATATTTTTGCTCATAGTACCAGTCGAATTGATGTTGAATTAGGAGCAAAACTTTTCCGACACCTACTCGCATTACCCATATCGTATTTTGAAAATCGTCGTGTTGGAGATACCGTTGCTCGAGTCAGGGAATTAGATCAAATTCGTAATTTTCTGACAGGACAAGCACTAACTTCTATTTTGGATTTACTGTTTTCCTTCATATTTTTTGCCGTAATGTGGTATTACAGCCCCAAATTAACACTTGTTATTTTATTTTCTTTACCTTTTTATGCAGGTTGGTCTATTTTTATTAGTCCTATTTTACGTCGTCGTTTAGATGAAAAATTTGCTCGAAACGCAGATAACCAATCTTTTTTAGTAGAGTCCGTTACTGCGATAAATACGATAAAATCAATGGCGGTTTCTCCTCAAATGACTCAAATTTGGGATAAACAATTAGCAGGCTATGTTGCCGCAGGCTTTAAAGTAACGACATTAGCAACTATCGGGCAGCAAGGAATCCAATTAATTCAAAAAGCTGTAATGGTCATTAATTTATGGTTAGGCGCTCATTTAGTAATATCCGGTGATCTGAGTATCGGTCAATTAATTGCATTCAATATGCTTGCTGGGCAGATTATTGCTCCGGTAATACGATTGGCTCAAATATGGCAAGATTTTCAGCAAGTTGGTATTTCCGTTAGCCGTTTAGGAGATGTTCTTAATTCACCAACAGAAAGTTACCAAGGAAAACTTGCTTTACCGGAAATTAAAGGCGATATCACATTTCGTAATATTCTTTTTCGTTATAAACCCGATGCCCCTTTAATTCTAAATAATGTCAATTTATCTATTCAACAAGGGGAAGTAATTGGAATTGTCGGGCGTTCCGGTTCCGGAAAAAGTACACTCACAAAGTTAATTCAACGTTTTTACATTCCTGAAAACGGTCAGGTATTGATTGATGGACATGATTTAGCCCTTGCTGATCCAAACTGGTTACGCAGACAAGTTGGTGTCGTATTACAAGATAACGTACTTCTGAATCGCAGTATTCGTGACAATATTGCCTTGAGCAATCCCGGAATGGCGATGGAAAAAATTATCAGTGCAGCAAAATTAGCCGGAGCTCACGAATTTATTTCAGAACTGAGAGAAGGATACAACACTTTAGTTGGAGAACAAGGAGCAGGTCTATCTGGCGGACAACGACAACGCATTGCCATTGCAAGAGCATTGGTTAATAACCCTAAAATTCTGATTTTTGATGAAGCGACAAGTGCCTTAGATTATGAATCAGAACATATCATTATGCGTAATATGCATCAGATTTGTAAAAATCGAACGGTGATTATTATTGCACATCGTTTATCCACAGTAAAAAATGCAGATCGGATCATTGTAATGGAAAAAGGACAAATTGTAGAGCAAGGTAAACATAAAGAATTATTATTAAATCCTGAAGGTCTATACCATTATTTATATCAACTACAATCAGATTAAAATATATTATAAAGAGGAGAAACATGAAAACATGGCTAATGGGCGTTTATGAATTTTTCTTACGTTATAAAAGCATATGGCGTGATACTTGGAAAATTCGGCATGAACTTGATAGCCCGATTCGAGAAAAAGATGAACATGAGTTTTTACCTGCTCATTTGGAATTAATTGAAACACCGGTTTCAAAAAAACCAAGGGCAATAGCCTATTTTATTATGGCTTTTTTAGTACTTGCACTCATTTTATCTATTTGGGGGAAAGTTGAAATCGTTGCAACGGCAGGAGGAAAGCTTGTTTATAATGGGCATAGTAAGGAAATAAAGCCGATTGAAAATGCCATAGTCGATAAGATTCTGGTTAAAGAAGGGGATAAAGTGCAACAAGGAGATATACTCCTAAAATTAACCGCACTTGGCGCAGATGCAGATGCCCTAAAAACACATTCCTCTTTACAACAAATGAAGCTGGAACAATATCGTTATCAGCTTTTATCCCAAGCAATTGAAAAAGGTTACCTTCCCCCTTTTGAATTGCCTAAAGAGAGAATATTTGAAGATCTTGATGAAAATACAAAGTTAAGCTTGAAAAGCTTAGTTGAAGAACAATTTTCAACTTGGCAAAAACAAAAACGCCAAAAAGCGTTAAATTTAACAAAAAAAGAAGCTGAAAAACTTACCGCTTTAGCAAGAATAAAGCGTTACGAAGGAGTATCAAAAATTGAAAAAAGTCGATTAAATGATTTCAAAATTCTATTAAAAGAAAAATCAGTCTCTAAACATGCAGTTCTTGAACAAGAGAATAAGTATCTGGAAGCCATTAACGAGCTTGCTGTATATCAATCTCAGTTACAGCAAATAGAAAATGAAATTTTATTGGCGAAAGAAGAGTATGAGCTCGTTACGCAATTATTCAAAAATGAAGTATTGGATAAATTACGTCAGGTAACAGATAATATAAAAATCTCAAGGCTGGAGTTAGATAAAAATAAACAGCGCCAACAAGCATCCGTAATTAAGGCGCCTGTATCGGGCAAAATCCAACAACTTAAAACACACACTGAAGGAGGCGTGGTAACCACCGCAGAAACCCTAATGGTTATTGTACCTGAAGAGGACACCTTAGAAGTTGTTGCTTTAATTCCAAATAAAGATATTGGGTTTGTGAATCAAGGCCAGGAGGCTATTATAAAGTTAGAAGCATTTCCTTATACGCGTTATGGCTATTTAACGGGAAAAGTTAAAAATATCAATTTAGATGCGATTGAACATCAACAGCTTGGATTAGTGTTCAGTACAATTATTAGTATTGATAAAAATACTTTATTTGCAAAAGATAAAGAAATTGCTTTAACCTCCGGGATGGCTGTAACCGCAGAGATAAAAACAGGTATGCGCACAGTAATTAGTTACCTACTTAGTCCATTAGAAGAGTCCTTTAGTGAGGGGCTGCGTGAGCGTTAGGCTCTAAGGTCATTTCAGATAACTTGTTGAAGCAAAATAAATTGTCAGCACAAATGCTGATCCATTGATTATTATAGAAAAGGGCAAGTTTTTACTTGCCCTGATTTTCTTTATTTCCAATTTTCACGCTTGGCTTTTTGTAACTTTTCGTAAGCATTTAGTAAGGCTTGATGTTCTTTGAAATTTTTCAATTCTTCATCGCTTGCGGATAAGTTATAGAACGGATTGCCTTCTTCAGCAACGGCAGCCCAAGCCTGTTGCACGGCATCTTTGCCATACATTTTTTCAAATACGGGGCGATATTGCGCAGGTTTGCGATTTTCGTCCAAATGTAACTCAATAACACTGATTAAAGCCCGATAATAATTGACACGTTCTGCGGTGAATACGGAACTATTCATATTCAATGTCCAATTTGCCCAGTCAAGTGCTTGTTCCAATTCGCCCACAGCGAGATGAAGCATGGATTTTAGTTCGCCTATGCGCAAGGTTGTCCAACCGCTGTTTTTAGGGGCAACGATACCGATAAATTCACGAACACGGGTTGCATCATCAATACCTTGTGTGTCCAATTCTTCCAACAGTTCTTGGTAAGTTTCCGCATCATGATGCCAATTCGGTAAATCAAGTAAAATTTCGCGCCAGTCCATTCCCATATTGTTATTCGCATAAATAAGATCGTCGGCGGGATAAATATCGGACATACCCGGCACGATAATACGGCAGGCATACACATCCAGATGTTGATAATCCATAATGTACACTTCTTTATTTTCCCCACGGAAAATTGCCATAAGGTTGTTATATTCTTCTTGAGTTGTGCCGCTGAAGTCCCAATCGGCAAAGTCATAATCTGATTCTTGTTTGAACAGATCCCAAGAAATCAAGCCGCTTGAATCAATAAAGTGCGTTTCAAGATTGGCATGATCGGCAACGTCATCATTATTGAAAGACGGTGGTGAAAACACATCTAAATCTTTCAAGCTGCGACCTTGTAAAAGTTCCGTTACCGTACGCTCCAGCGCCACTTGAAAATTAGGATGCGCACCGAAAGAAGCAAAGCAAGTACCGTTATTTGGGTTTAATAACACAACACAGATGACCGGATATTTACCGCCTAATGAGGCATCAAAGGCATAAATCGGAAAGCCTTCTTCTTCCAATTTTGTAATTGAGGCTTGAATGGACGGAAAGCGAGCCATCACATCGGTGGGAATTTCAGGCAAACTGATTGCTTCTGCAATGATTTTGTTTTTCACATAACGTTCAAACACTTCGGACAAACCTTGCACACGCGCTTCAAATTTGGTGTTGCCGGCAGACATTCCGTTAGAGACATAAAGGTTTGCAATGATGCTTTGTGGGATATAAACGGTTTGGCTATCGGATTGACGCACATAAGGCAATGCCACAATACCGCGCGCATCATTACCGGATTGTAAATCTACTAATAATTCCGGCGTGAGTTCACTGTTGGGATCGAAATAGCTCAATAAATAATCGTCTAAAATGCCTTCCGGTAATATCGTGTCATCTTTGATCGGAAACCATTTTTCATTCGGATAATGTACAAAATCGCCGTTTGCAATGCTTTGCCCCAAATAGAAATCGGCGAAGAAATAATTAGTGGAAAGGCGTTCAAAATACTCGCCAAGGGCAGAGGCTAAGGCGGCTTTTTGGCTTGCACCTTTACCGTTTGAAAAGCATTGAGGGCAATTTTTATCACGAATATGTACCGACCATACATTCGGCACAGGGTTGAGCCAAGAGGCTTCTTCTATATTAAAACCAAGTGCGGTCAATTTTTGTTGAAATGTTGAAATACTGTCTTCCAATGCGGCATCTTTACCGGGAATAAAAGTTTGTTCGCTCATAATGGATCTCTATCAGAAAAAGAACGAGCATAATAGGGAAGTTTCTCGGGGTTATCAAGCTTAAAGTTTATCACTTGTTTTCAGGCGGATTTAAGCGTAAATTGTCCCTGTCCGAAATGATTTTCGACAAACGACCCGATGATGAAATATTAATCCGAATAGGAGGATATGATGGCGCAAGGATTTTATGAATTAAAAACAGCAAAAGACGGTCAATTTATGTTTAATTTGAAAGCGACAAACGGACAAATTATTTTGACCAGTGAGCTTTATAAAACAAAAGCCTCTGCATTAAATGGGATTGCTTCCGTACAAAAGAATGGTATTGAAGCAAATAATTTTGAATATCGTGTTGCTAAAAATGAAAAACCTTATTTCGTTTTGAAAGCGGCAAACCATCAAGAAATTGGTCGCAGCCAATATTATTCTTCACAAGCCGCCGCTGAGAAGGGCGTTGAATCTGTCATAAATAACGCTTCCTCTGAAACGATTAAAGAAGTCGAAGAATAGTGGGTTATTTACCCTTGATTTCTTTAAATGCACTTGCCGGCTCTAAAAATGCCGGCATTTTTGACCGCACTTTTTCTGTATTGAATGTGAGAGGGGTGAGGCGTTTTTGTGCCACGATTAGGGTTAAGGGGGAGAATAAGGTTGAATAAGTTTCTTTAATGGAAAGGTTTTTTTGCTCTAGAATTTCAAAGTTGAGCAGTTCCAACCAATCTATAATTCGATAAAGGGGATATTTCCGAAAAGGGAACTCGCCAAGTTTTCGTTTAAAAATCAGCGGGCTTATCGGATTAAATGAGGAAATAAAAACCCAACCGTCATCGGTTAAAACGCGCTGTACTTCCCTTAATATTTGATGAGGATCTTGAGCAAAATTGAGCGTATTTGCAAGAAAACAGGCGTGAATTTCCTTTTGAATCAAGGGAAGATCCGTTAATTCGGCTTGAATTAAACTGTCGCTAGGCGTTAAAAGTGCGGTCAAATTTGGCGATATTTTTTCACTGATAAGTATTTGGTGGCGCATAGGTAACAGAGTTTGTACTTCCGCACTTAATGCGCCCAGTTTTAAAATCTGACAACCTAAAATTTTTTCAAGCCAAGGCTCAAAAGCCCGTTGTAATGCGTTACAATATACTTCACCTTGTGGCAGCCGTTGCCAACCTGTCGGGGCGAAAAAAGAGTGTTTTGCTTTTGCCTGTAAATTAATAAACATTGAATATCCAAATTGAAAGAGGAAGTATGCTGGTCGCTTTGCCTGCGTTGAATGATAATTACATTTGGCTTTATCAACGAGAAAATCTCCCCCTCATTATTGTCGATTTACCCGAAACGGACAAGCTCTTTACGTGGTTTGATAAGCATAATTTACCAATTGAAGCGGTGCTGCTCACTCATGAACATCATGATCACACTCAAGGTGTGGTGGCATTTAAGGCGCGTTATCCGAACGTACCGGTTTATGGTTCTCAAGAATGTGCGAAAAAAGGGGCGACACACATTGTAAATGAGGGCTACATTATTACACCAAACTATCACATTCAAGTTATTCCAACAGGCGGGCATACCGCACAACACGTGAGTTTTTTACTGGATAACCATTTATTTTGTGGTGACGCATTATTTTCAGCCGGTTGCGGCAGGGTTTTCACCAATAATTATGAACAAATGTTTGAGGGATTGCAGCGTTTAAGGGCACTGCCTGATGAAACGATTATTTGTCCGGGACACGAATATACCTTAAGCAATTTAGATTTTGCAGAAACCGTGATGGCTGATAAAAGTGCGGTTAAAAATCATCGTATTTTGGTGAAAGATTTATTTGAAAAAGGAAAACCAAGCTTACCAAGTTCTTTAAAATTGGAGAAACTTATTAATCCGTTCTTACAGGCAAAAAATTTGGAGACGTTCACCGCATTGCGAAAGGCGAAAGATGTATTCTAACTCTTTCAGGTTATTCTGAAGGGATTATTGAATGTGGATTTGCTCAATGGATTGCAATTCATTAAAATAGCGCACAGTTTTTTTATTTTTTCCGTACCTAAAAAGTGCGGTTATTTTTGAACCTATTTATGACCCTTCTTGCTCTTGGTATTAATCACAAAACCGCTTCTGTTGCCGTTCGTGAAAAAGTCGCTTTTTCAGATGAAAAGCGAAATCTTGCTTTGCAACAAATTCAAGCGCAAAACCTTGCGGAAGGGGCTGTCATTCTTTCGACTTGTAATCGCACGGAAGTGTATTTGCACCATCGTCAGATTTCACCTCAAGAATGTGATAAATGGCGAGAAAAAGTAGAAAAATGGTTTGCCGAGATTCATCAACTTCCTTTGACAGAACTTGCTCCTTCTGTTTATGCACATCAAAACCAGCAAGCTGCACAGCATTTAATGCGGGTGGCATGCGGTTTAGATTCATTGATCTTGGGCGAACCTCAAATTCTTGGGCAGGTAAAACAGGCTTTTCAGATTACAGAAACGTTCTATCAAAATGCACATTTGCCCCTTTCCGGTGAGCTTTCCCGATTGTTTCAAAAAACCTTTTCTACGGCAAAACGGGTACGCACCGAAACCAATATCGGCGAAAGTGCGGTATCTGTTGCGTATGCAGCTTGTAGTTTAGCCCGTCAAATTTTTGAATCATTACGTGATTTAAATATCTTGTTAGTGGGAGCGGGAGAAACCATTGAGTTGGTTAGTCGCCATTTGTTGCGCCATGGCGTAAAAAAATTGATGATTTCCAACCGCACTTTGGCAAGAGCCGAACAGTTGGTGGAAAAACTTGCGTCAGATACACCTATTGATGTGTTCTCCTTAGACACTTTGCAGGAAGCATTGAATCAAGCAGATATTGTAATCAGTTCAACAGGCAGCCCGAATGTGCTGATTTATCAGGAAATGGTGAAAATCGCACAGAAAAAACGCCATTATTCCCCGATGTTGTTGGTAGATATTGCCGTCCCACGAGATATCGATGAAACGGTGGCAAAACTGGATAGTGTTTATCATTACACTGTGGATGATTTACAAGATATTATTCGGCGCAATCTAAGCCAGAGAGAAGAAGCTTCTAAACAAGCTGAGGGCATTATTACTCAGGAATGTGCGGATTTCTTTGAGTGGTTGAAGGTTCGCCAATTTTCCAATTTAATCAGACACTACCGTGAAAATGCAGAACATACGCGCCAAGATTTGTTGGAAAAAGCCCTACAGCATTTACAACAAGGCGGCGATGCAGAAACGATTTTAAAAGAATTAAGCTATAAATTAATGAATAAATTGATTCATACGCCAACGCAAACAATGCAATCAATGATGAAAGCAGGTAATGCGGAAGGACTGCATTTGTTTTCCAATACGCTAAATTTTCCCTCTTCTTTTGATGATAAAAACACCTAAATTTTTAACCGCACTTTGTGGCGTCCTCCCTTTCCTCGTATCGGCGGAATATCGAACTTTTACCGATGATAATGTTACTTATGGGATTTTTCACGCAAAACCGGAAGAGGTACGCTTTCACTGGCGGGATAGTGAAGGAAAAGCTTATCGTTCACTGACAAATTTAAAGCGTGCGTTGGAAAAAAATTATCAAGTAAAGATGGTTATGAATGCCGGTATTTATAGCAAAAATAATGAGCCGGCGGGATTATGGATTGAAAATGGTAAAATATTAAACCCGTTAAATACGCGGCGGGGGAGTGGTAATTTTCACGTTCAGCCGAACGGCGTGTTTGCTTTGATAGGAAAGCAACCTTATATTCTTACAACTAAAGCCTATCAACAGAAAAAGTTAAAGCCGACGTTTGCAATGCAATCCGGTCCGATGCTATTGATTAATGGAAAAATTAATCATCAATTTAAACCGACTTTGGAAAGCTATCATAAACGCAATGCCGTATGTTTGGATAAGCAAAATCGATTATTTTTTATTTTAACCACACAAGGTCAGCCGAATCTCTATACTTTTAGTCGGGGGTTACAAAAAATCGGTTGCTATAATGCGCTCTATTTAGACGGCACAATTTCGAATTGGTACATTCCCAATGAGTTTAACAGTTTCCACTGGCATTACTTTGTCGGAATGATTTCTGTAACGGAAAAGTATAAAAAATAACAAAAGCGTTTTTTTTATAAGCAAATAAACCTTAAATTTAGATTTTTTGAAAAAAATGATTGACGAGATAGGGGCAAATCCGCATAATACGCCCCGCAAAGCCGATATGGTTGGCAAATAAATGGCTACATAGCTCAGTTGGTTAGAGCACAACACTCATAATGTTGGGGTCGCAAGTTCGAATCTCGCTGTAGCCACCATTTGCGGGACTGGCGAAATTGGTAGACGCACCAGATTTAGGTTCTGGCGCCGAGAGGTGTGTGGGTTCAAGTCCCTCGTCCCGCACCATTTATCGCTTTGTAAGTCAAAATAGTTGTTGGGGTATCGCCAAGCGGTAAGGCACCGGGTTTTGATCTCGGCATCCCTAGGTTCGAATCCTAGTACCCCAGCCATACTATCCTAAAACTTTTCTTACATTCTTATAAAAGAATTTTTATTGGGGTATCGCCAAGCGGTAAGGCACCGGGTTTTGATCTCGGCATCCCTAGGTTCGAATCCTAGTACCCCAGCCATCTTGTTTCCTTCGTGTAGGCATTTTCTATATTTTCTAATCTCATTTTTCCTCTTGCTTTGAGGTATAAAAAAATGCGGTCAAAATTAACCGCACTTTTAGGCATTAAGTTAATGTTCTCTTGTTTTGAAAAATGCTATATCGGGGTAACGCTCTTGCGCTAAGTTTAAATTAACCATTGTTGGGGCGATATAGGTTAAGTTATCACCTCCGTCTAAGGCTAAGTTTTGTTCGTTCTTGCGTTTAAATTCTTCAAATTTTTTCGCATCACTGCATTCTACCCAGCGAGCCGTGGCGACATTGACATTTTCGTAAATCGCTTCTACGTTATATTCCGTTTTTAGGCGGGAAACGACAACATCAAACTGTAACACACCGACTGCTCCTACAATTAAATCATTGTTTATTAATGGGCGGAATACTTGTACTGCACCTTCTTCCGAAAGTTGTACCAAACCCTTTAACAATTGTTTTTGTTTGAGCGGATCTTTTAAACGAATACGGCGGAATAGTTCCGGTGCAAAGTTTGGGATTCCTGTAAATTTTAACGTTTCACCTTGAGTGAAGGTATCGCCGATTTGGATTGTACCGTGATTGTGTAAACCGATAATATCACCGGCATAGGCTTCTTCTGCGTGTGAACGATCGCCTGCCATAAAGGTTAATGCATCAGAAATGACGACATCTTTACCGATACGAACGTGTTTAAGCTTCATTCCTTTCTCATATTTACCGGACACCACCCGCATAAAAGCAACGCGGTCGCGGTGTTTCGGATCCATATTTGCTTGGATTTTAAAGACAAAACCTGAAAATTTTTCTTCCGAGCTTTCTACCGTGCGAGTATCCGCTTGGCGGGGTTGCGGCTTAGGCGCCCATTCTGTTAATCCGTCAAGGAAGTGATCGACACCGAAGTTACCTAATGCAGTCCCGAAGAATACGGGAGTGAGTTCGCCTTTAATGAAAGCCTCGTGTTCAAATTCATTGCTTGCTCCCTGCACTAACTCCAATTCATCACGTAGCTGTTGTGCTAAATCATCGCCTACCGCCGCATCTAATTCAGGATTATCCAAGCCTTTAACAATACGTACTTCCTGAATAGTTGAGCCTTGTCCTGATTGATAGAGGTAGGTTTCATCCTTGCCGATGTGATACACGCCTTTGAACAATTTGCCACAGCCGATTGGCCACGTGATGGGGGCACAACGGATTTTTAATATGTTTTCCACTTCATCCAATAATTCCATCGGATCGCGAATATCCCGGTCGAGTTTGTTCATAAAGGTGATAATCGGTGTATCACGCAAACGGGTAACTTCCATTAATTTAATCGTGCGTTCCTCAACCCCTTTGGCGGAATCAATCACCATCAAGCAGCTATCTACTGCGGTTAAAGTGCGGTAGGTATCTTCCGAGAAATCTTCATGCCCCGGAGTATCCAATAAGTTCACTAAGCAATCATTGTAAGGGAATTGCATTACGGAAGTGGTAATGGAAATTCCACGTTGTTTTTCCATTTCCATCCAGTCGGATTTTGCATGGGCGGTAGAACCTTTGCCTTTTACTGCTCCCGCCGTTTGGATCGCATTTCCGTATAAAAGCACTTTTTCGGTAATGGTTGTTTTACCCGCATCCGGGTGGGAAATAATCGCAAAAGTGCGGCGTTTGTTTACTTCTTCTAAAGGATAACTCATGATTTTTTCTTCGTTCAATTAAAAATGCGGGCTATTTTCGCTGATTTTGAGATTTTGCTCAAATCAAATTGGGAAAAACAACAAATTTCATTGTTTTTACAAAAATAGCAAACGTTTGCTTAAAAAGTGCGGTACAATGTGCGGCGATTTTTTATTGCGATAAAAAGGTTCAAACCAATGATACAAAATAATCCGACATTGAGTCTTAAAAAAATTTATTCAGGAAAAGTACGTGATCTTTATGAAATAGATGATAAACGTATGCTTATGGTGGCGACTGATCGCCTATCTGCGTTTGATGTGATTTTAGATGAACCGATTCCCCGAAAAGGTGAAATTCTCACGCAAATTTCTAATTTTTGGTTTAATAAACTGGCACATATTATGCCGAATCATTTCACCGGCGATTCCGTTTACGATGTGCTACCGAAAGAAGAGGCGGATTTAGTAAAAGATCGTGCGGTAGTATGTAAACGATTAAATCCGATAAAAATCGAATCTATTGTGCGTGGTTATTTAACGGGCAGCGGTTTAAAAGATTATCAACAAACCGGCACGATTTGCGGTTTGAAATTACCTGAGGGATTAGTCGAAGCGAGCAAATTGCCGGAGCCGATTTTTACCCCATCCAGTAAAGAAGAAGTGGGTAATCACGATATTAACATTAGTTATGCGGAATGTGAGAAATTAATCGGTGCGGATTTAGCGGCTCAAGTGAAGGAAAAAGCCATTGCGCTTTATACGGTGGCAGCGGAATATGCTTTAACCAAAGGCATCATTATTTGTGATACCAAATTTGAGTTCGGTTTAGATGAAAAGGGAACGTTAACCTTAATGGATGAAGTGCTTACACCGGATTCAAGCCGTTTTTGGGCGATTGATACTTATAAAGAAGGGATCAATCCCCCGTCTTTTGATAAACAGTTTGTACGCGATTGGTTAGAAACCAGCGGTTGGAACAAACAACCACCGGCACCGAAAGTACCGGCGGATGTAATTGAAAAAACCGTAGCTAAATATCAAGAAGCCTTAGATCTTTTAACGCAATAAGCGACAAAATCCCTGCAAGAAAGGCAGGGATTTTTGTGCGTGAGAGAGAAGGTAATAATGAATAAAAGTTGTGGATATAATATGGAAATCACTAGACAAAAATAAAAAGTGCGGTTATATTTTTGCGAGTTTTTATTCATATAAAGTGATTAAATATTCAAATTCATTGTCAGTAAGGAAAAAATATGTCAAATACTATTTTACAGGGTTTACCTAAAGGTCAAAAAGTAGGAATCGCTTTCTCCGGCGGTTTAGATACCAGTGCGGCATTACTTTGGATGCGTCAAAAAGGTGCGGTGCCTTATGCCTACACCGCAAATTTAGGGCAACCGGATGAAGATGATTACAATGCTATTCCGAAAAAAGCGATGGCTTACGGTGCGGAAAACGCACGTTTAATTGATTGTCGTGCGCAATTGGTTCACGAGGGGATTGCGGCGATTCAATGTGGTGCGTTTCATATTTCTACAGGTGGTATCCCTTACTTCAACACAACACCGCTTGGCCGTGCGGTAACGGGTACAATGCTTGTGGCGGCAATGAAAGAAGATGATGTCAATATCTGGGGTGATGGTTCTACCTTTAAAGGGAATGATATTGAACGTTTCTATCGCTACGGTTTATTAACCAATCCGAAATTAAAAATTTACAAACCTTGGTTGGATGATCAATTTATCCACGAATTGGGTGGTCGTTTTGAAATGTCCCAATTCCTTATTGAAAATGGTTTCGACTATAAAATGTCGGTAGAAAAAGCCTATTCAACGGATTCAAATATGCTTGGTGCAACTCACGAAGCTAAAGATTTAGAAGAATTAAGTACCGGTATGAAGATTGTGAAACCGATTATGGGGGTTGCATTCTGGGATGAAAGTGTAGAAATCAAACCTGAAACCGTCACAGTCACTTTTGAAGAAGGTGTGCCGGTCGAATTAAACGGCAAACGTTTTGATGATGCCGTAGAAATGATGCTTGAAGCAAATCGTATCGGTGGTCGTCACGGTTTAGGTATGTCGGATCAAATTGAGAACCGTATTATTGAAGCAAAATCCCGCGGTATTTATGAAGCGCCGGGAATGGCATTGTTACATATCGCTTATGAACGCCTATTAACCGGTATTCATAATGAAGATACGATTGAGCAATACCGCATTAACGGTTTACGCTTAGGTCGCCTATTGTATCAAGGTCGTTGGTTTGATCCGCAAGCATTAATGCTACGTGAAACGGCACAACGTTGGGTCGCGAAAGCAATTACCGGTACGGTAACCTTAGAATTACGCCGTGGTAACGATTTTACAATTCTAAATACCGAGTCACCGAATTTAACCTATGAAGCAGAACGCTTAAGTATGGAAAAAGTAGAAGATGCACCGTTTGATCCGATTGATCGTATCGGTCAATTAACCATGCGTAACTTAGATGTCGCGGATACGCGTGGCAAATTAGGTATTTATGCCGAAACCGGGTTGCTTTTGGTTGGTAAGGATTCTGTGTTACCACAGTTAGGTAAAAAATAATAATGTTGATATGAATAACCGCACAAAAGTGCGGTTATTTTTTTGAGCGTTTTTATTTATCACGCATTACTTCTTCCTGACAATGGGGACAATTCATTAAATGTTCTTCGTTATTATGCACAATGTAATGTCCCATTTTTTTAGCTTTGGTATCTAAGTATTTGGTGTTATAGCGGTTTTCGCCGACATTCAGGGGAACACGTTCCACCACATTAATTCCCGCCTTTTTCATTGTTTCCACTTTTTCCGGATTATTAGTCATTAAGCGTACTTTTTTCACGCCTAATAATTCAAACATATCCGCACATACTTCAAAATTTCGTTCATCAGCTTTAAAACCTAATGCGAGATTCGCTTCAATAGTATCCATTCCCTTATCTTGTAGGGAATAGGCACGAATTTTATTAATTAATCCTATGCCACGCCCTTCTTCACGATGATAAATTAATACGCCGCGACCTTCTTCTTTAATTTGATTAAGTGCCGTAGCAAGCTGAAATCCGCAATCGCATTTTAAACTGTGGAGCGCATCACCGGTTAAACATTCGGAGTGAATACGTGATAATACAGGTTCATCACTGTTTGAAATATCGCCCATCACTAATGCCACGTGTTCTTTTTTGGTATCGGGAAATTCAAAACCGACCATCTTAAAAATACCGTACTCAGTGGGTAAATCGGCTTGAGCAACCAACTGGATTTTTGCCATAAAGTTATCCTCATTCATTTCATTTCTGCTAAAATGCGCACTTCATTCTTATTATCAAGGAGCGAAAGTGTTTAAAAGGCTGTCATTATATACGTTATTACTTTGTCTTGTACCATTTTTTATGTGGGCGTTTTCTTATCAATGGAATGGTAATAGCCAATTGATCGAGGCCGATTATTGGCTTTATTTGCTCACCGAAACGGGCAGCGTTCCGTATGCGTTGATTACCTGCGCTGCATTTGCCTTGATTTTTGGTTTTTTATTTAAAAACCGCAAACAATGGTTCTTAGGTGTGATGGTGATGGCCTTTGCAGTAGTTGCTACCCAAGGGGTGAAAACCGGTTTGAAAGCAGTGTTCAAAGAACCTCGCCCGTTCACTGTCTATTTAGCGGAGCAAACACACACAAATGCGGAAAATTTCTATAAAAATGATCGTTCGCAACGTGCACTGATCGCAAGAGATTTTTATAGCAAGCAAGCCGATACGCCGACTTGGCTTGTAAAACATTATGAAAATGAAACGGGTTATTCTTTTCCATCCGGTCATACTATTTTTGCGGCGACTTGGTTAATGCTTGCGGTAGGCTTTACACAATTATTGGGAAACCGTACATGGAAGGCGAAATTACTGGTGGGAGCAATGGCGTTATGGAGCGTATTGATGCTAGTCAGTCGTGTTCGTTTAGGAATGCATTACCCAATTGATCTTTTGATCTCAACCCTTTCAGCGTGGATAATCTGTATGATTATTTTCGGTTTTTTACAGAAAAAACGATCTTCGTCATAAAACAAAGGGTTAAGTGCGGTTAAAATTTTCGGTATTATGCATCAGTTGCACAAAAGGCTGTTTTTAATTCAAATGTAGGGTGCGTTAGGCTTGCCGTAACGCACCAAACTTGGGTTTAACGGTGCGTTACGCCTTTGGCTAACACACCCTACTCTGGTTTTGTGCAACTGATGCATAATACCGAAAATTTTAACCGCACTTTTTATCAAGGAGTTTTGATTATGTATTATGGTTTAGATATTGGCGGTACGAAAATTGAGCTTGCCGTATTCAATGAAAAATTAGAAAAGCTGTATTCCGAACGAGTACCGACGCCAAAAACGGATTACGACGAATGGCTTAATACGATAGTCGATTTAGTGAAACGTGCTGATGAACGATTCGGTGAACCCGGCACGGTGGGAATGGGGGTACCGGGTTTTGTCAATCAACAAACCGGTTTAGCGGAAATCACCAATATTCGTGTGGCGGATAACAAGCCTATTTTACGCGATCTTTCCGAACGTCTGGGGCGTGAAGTGCGGGCTGAAAATGATGCAAATTGTTTTGCGCTGTCTGAGGCTTGGGACGAAGAAAATCAGCAATATCCGACTGTGCTGGGTTTAATTCTGGGAACGGGCTTTGGCGGTGGCTTTGTATTAAATGGCAAAGTGCATTCAGGGCAAGTAGGAATGGCGGGCGAATTAGGTCATTTGCAGCTTAATTATCACGCGTTAAAACTGCTTGGTTGGGACAATGCACCGATTTATGAATGTGGTTGTGGCAATAAAGCTTGTTTGGATACTTATCTTTCCGGCAGAGGTTTTGAAATGCTATATCGGGATTTAAAAGGGGAATCACTTTCCGCCCGTGAAATTATCGATGCTTTCTATCGTGGGAAAGAAAGTGCGGTCGATTTTGTGAAACTTTTTGTGGAGCTGACTGCCATTTCTATCGGTAATATCATCACTGCATTTGATCCGCATATGATCGTGCTCGGCGGTGGTTTATCCAACTTTGATTACCTATATGAAGCTTTACCGAAAGCATTGCCGGCTCATTTAATGCGCACGGCGAAAGTACCGCCGATCAAAAAAGCCAAACATGGTGATTCCGGAGGTGTGCGCGGTGCCGCCGCCTTATTTTTAGCGAAATAATTTTTTAAAGGCGTGTCAATTTTTTACACGCCTTTTAGATTTTATTTAGTTATATGTCTTTTTTATTAGAGAAAATCTTTTCTAATGTCTTTTATTTTCAAGTATTTCTGATAAACATCGCCTTCATTTTCTTCTTCCTCTACAATTTTATTTTTTCATTATTTTGGAGGAACTGATGGAATTAATCGCTTATTTAGAGCAACTTCTCACTTGGATTGTCGATCATTTTGATGGACCATTATGGAATCTCACCATTGTTATTTTACTGGGGGTCGGTCTCTTTTTTACGATCACTACCGGTTTTGTGCAATTACGTCTTTTCCCGGCAAGTATTCGTGAAATGTGGTTTGGACGTGCAGCGGAAGGGAATTCTTTGACACCGTTCCAAGCGTTTGCAACGGGGCTTGCCAGCCGAGTAGGTGTCGGCAACATTGGTGGCGTGGCAACGGCTATTGCGTTAGGCGGTGAAGGCGCGGTGTTTTGGATGTGGTGTACGGCATTTATCGGTATGTCGAGTGCTTTTGCCGAATCTACTCTTGCGCAGTTATTCAAAATTCAGGATAAAGACGGTACCTTTCGCGGTGGGCCTGCATATTATATCGTACAAGGTTTGAAATCTCGTACGATGGCCGCCGCCTTTGCCATTGCTTTAATTTTCACTTTCGGTTTCGCTTTTAATTCCGTGCAATCAAACTCTATTGTTGAGGCGACAAGTAATGCTTGGAATTGGAAAGGCGAATATGTGGGTATTGTATTAGTGATTTTGACGGCAGCGATTATTTTCGGCGGGATCAAACGTATTGCCATCATTTCCAGTAGTCTTGTGCCGATAATGGCATTATTTTATTTAATTATGGCGGTGATTATTCTTGGTATGAATATCGAGATGGTGCCGAATGTTATTCGTAATATCATAACCAGTGCTTTTACCTTTGATGCGGCTGCCGGCGGATTTTTCGGCGCAATGGTATCAAAAGCAATGATGATGGGGATTAAACGAGGTCTATTTTCAAACGAAGCAGGTATGGGATCTGCACCAAATGCCGCAGCAGCAGCGCATGTTAAACACCCCGTTAGTCAGGGGTTAGTACAGATGCTCGGCGTGTTTGTGGATACGATGATAGTGTGTAGTTGTACGGCAATCGTTATTTTATTATCGAACAATTATGGTGGCGAAGAATTAAAAAGCATTTCGCTTACACAAAGTGCGTTGCAGTATCACGTTGGGGAGTTTGGTGTACATTTCCTCGCATTTATACTATTGCTTTTCGCTTATTCCTCAATTATCGGTAACTATGCTTACGCTGAAAGTAATATTCGTTTCATCAAAAACAAACCTTGGTTTGTGTTTGTGTTTCGTTTAGTCGTGTTATTCTTCGTGTATTTCGGTGCGGTGCGTTCCGGCAATGTAGTTTGGAATTTTGCCGATACGGTGATGGCAGTAATGGCGATTATCAATTTAGTGGCGATTATCATACTTTCCCCGATTGTGTGGAAATTAATGAAAGATTATCAACATCAATTAAAATCAGGTAAAACGCCAGAATTTAAAATTGAAAATTATCCGGAATTAAGAAAACGAGTGCTTGAACAACAAACTTGGAAATAGAAAAAAGTGCGGTCAAATTGATCTGCCCCCCAAAAGTTGGACAAAATAAACCAACTCAGTCAGGGGCAGATTTTATGACCAAATACAATCAAACATTCAAACAACAAGCCATCGATTTTTATCTTAAAAATCACTTAGATGTTTCACTTACAAAAAAACAATTTCAACTTTCCGACACCACCTTAAGACGTTGGATTATCCAATATCAACATTCAGGCAATGCAGGGCTTGCCCTATTGCCCGGCAAACGCATTTATTCCGCTGAATTTAAATATCAAGTCATCCTTGCCGTTCAAAAAGGGGATTTCTCTGCAAGGCAAGCGACAATCCATTTCGGCATAAGTAATTCAGGTCTTATCAGCCAATGGTTGAAAGCCTTTGAAAAAGACGGTATAAACGGTTTACACCCCAAACCGAAAGGAAGACCGACAATGTCCCCGAAAAAACCAAAATACGCCAAAATGCCACCGCCGCCGAAGACCGAAGAAGACCGCTTACGGTTAAGGATTTTGGAGCTTGAAGCGGAGGTGGCATTTCTAAAAAAGTTGGACGAAGTGATACGGGAGGAAGAAGCCGAACGGCGGCGATTATCCAAAGATTGAGAGGGACGTTTCCGCTTAACATCTTGCTTTCATTGGCAAATTTGCCTCGTAGTGTGTTTTTCTATCATTTAAAGCCGAAGGCGGATAAAAATACCGCACTTAAAGCGGAAATCAGGCGGATTAAAGCAGAAAATCCGGCGTATGGTTATCGCCGAGTAAGTGCGTTATTGAAAGGCGTTAATCACAAACGGGTACAACACTTAATCCAACAAATGGGGCTACAGGTGAAGGGCAAAAAAGCGAGAAAGTACGCCGCCTATCGCGGTGAAATCGGAAACATCGCCCCAAACCGCTTACAACGGGATTTCACCACAACCCGACCAAACGAAAAATGGCTTACCGACATCACGGAAATCAAAGCCAAAGACGGCAGTAAATGTTACGTCTCACCGATTTTAGACTGCTTCAACTCGGAAATCATCAGCGTTGCTATCAGTCGAAGCCCGAATTGGCAACAAGTGAAAGTAATGTTGCAACAAGCGGTCGAAAAATTACCCAAAGAGGCGAAGCCGATACTGCATTCGGACCAAGGTTGGCAATATCAAATGTGTGCGTATCAACGCATCTTACAAGAAAACGGCATAGTGCAGAGTATGTCAAGAAAGGGAAACTGCCTAGATAATGCGATGATGGAGAGCTTTTTCGGGCGGATGAAAACGGAATGTATCTATGGTAAGCATTTTGACAATGCCGAGGAGGTTGCACAAGCGGTGAGGGAGTATATACGGTATTACAATGAGGAACGAATACAATTAAAATTAAACGGCTTGAGCCCGATACAATATCGAACTCAAACCATGTGTTAAATGGTCTAACTTTTTGGGGTCAGATCAAATTGACCGCACTTTTTTTATCCGTTTGTTCTTGCGCAAGTGCTACATAATATTAAAATTGAGCGGTATTATGTAGCAGCTGCACAAGGAGAATTTTATATCCGGAATTTATTTTGGGGCGTAGGGTGCGTTAAGCTTTGCGTAACGCACCATTTCATTATTAAACCCTCTATTGGTGCGTTGCGGGTTCGCCTAACGCATCCTACGATAATTTATGCAAGTGCTACATAATGCTGAAATTGAGCGCATATGCGACCTTTAGTTTAAAAGGTATAACCAAGTTTTATATTACCAATAGTTTGATTACCGCCTTTGCTCAAAGCTTTTTCAGCTTTCACATTAAAGGAGAAACCGTTGTGCCATTCGTAGCCGAAAGTTGCACCAATGTTAGCAATATTGCGGCTTGGTTCGGTGTTAATCGTAAATTGGTTACCGTTCCGGAAACGCCCTTGCAATGCTTTCTCACCGGAAAATACCCGATAATCTGCGCTAACTTTGAATTGTGCTTTGCCGTTCGTAGTCGGTAATGTTCCTATGATTTCCTGACCTATTCCTGCTTCCAAATGATTGCTGTGCAATGCATCAATATTTAGCCCTGCTACACCGTTTTCTTTCACTGCTTGCTGGTTGAAACGGGTATAAGCTACGCTCAGTTTAGGCACAAATTGCCATTGTTCGCTTAACGGTAAGGCATATTTCAGTTGTGTATAAACACTGACGGCATTTGCTTTGGTACGAGTGTCAAACTGATGGCTGTTATAGCCGTTGTTGATATAACGTTTGCCGTTTAAACGATTTTGAGCGTACATTACACCGCTTGTAAGTGTGAGACGATCAATGTATTTACTTAAATAAGCACCTAAGGAAACACCGTTACCGCTTAATCGACTTTGATTGAGACCGGTAATGGTCGTTTTATCCGTTCCGATGTGTGCACCAACGGTCAAATTATCATTTACACCGTAGTGAAGTGAGAGCATCGAACCCTTTGTCGTCGCTTTATCGGCTGTTTTACGATAATCGATCTTATCGAAGATCCCTTGCGCCGCAATGTGCCATTCTTGGGCTTTCAATTGTTTTTGCATTGCCGATAATGTAAGACGTTGTTGCGAAACGGTTTGATTCAAATGATGGATGACTGCACCGTAAATATTTTGTTCAACGGTTTCCGCCAAATAACGATTGATAGCGTCATTGGCTTGTTGTGCGGATTTATCTGTGGTTAAAGCCGATTCTTGTAATGGATTCACGCCACCGGCTTTCCAATTGGCAATGTAGCTGTCGTAGGCATCTTTATAGGCAGTGTTGAAACGGGCATCCGCTTCATTTTGTTTTGTTGCTAATGCTTGGTTAAGCTCTGTAATTTTTTGCTCCAGCTTCGCAATTTGGTTGCTGCTATTCGTTGTCGGCATATTCGGTTGTTCAGGTTGAGCGGAGGATTGATCCGCTTGTGGAGTAACCATTGCATTTTGTAAAGCCTGCAGTGTTTTTGACAATTCTTTGCGTAAGCTATCTAACTCAGCTTGTTTTTGCTGTTTTGTTTTGTTGTGATCAGCCAATGCCGCTTGTAGTGCTTTTTCCGCTTCTGCTTGTTTACTCTCAATATCGGCTAATTGAGCGTTCAAAGCATCCAATTTGGCTTGTTGCTGTTGTTCGGCTTGTTTTTGAGCCTGTTCCGCTTCGATTTTGGCTTTTTCTGCTTCGGCAATTTGCGCTTTCAGTGAATTTAGATCTTCTTGCTGTTTCTTAGCTTCTTCCGCACTCATGACCACTTTGGGTTGGATTAACAATTTACCGTCTTTAAAGACCGCAGATTGTAAAACATTATTGGTAGCAAAAGTAACTTTCGGATCAAGCTGTGAACGGGCAAATTGTATTTCGTATTCACTTGAGGTTTTAGCCGCGTTGACTACAAATTTACCGACACCGCTTAATGTGAGTTTATCGGCTTTATTAGCGTATAAAGCGTGAGTTTTCGGATCTAACACCTGATAATGGAGATCTTGATTAAGAGTGATATTATTCGTGCCGTCCACGTTAGCATTAGCTAAGAGGAGTGTTTCTTGGTTAATCACCAAATTTTCCGCATTAGCCACATTGTAACCCACCTTAATTGGTAAACCGCCTCCGCTCACTTTACCAAAGTTTAGGGTGTCGTTTCCTTCACCTAAATCAAGAGTTTTTCCATTAAAAATGGCACTGCTGTCTGCGATGGTTAGTTCGTCATCGCCCCCTTTGAGATCAATATCGCCGTTAATCCGAGATTGATTACCAAAGGTAAACTTATTCGCTCCATTATCTCCCAGCACGGCAAGTGGTTTTTCCGTTTTATTAATCATAAAGCCATTGACATTTAAGGTTGTACCGTCTGCATTCACTTCGGTATTTTCTGTAATTTTCAAGGCGGTTTTATAGCCGTTGATAATAGAATCGGTTAAATTGACCTGATGTTTGGCAACTAATGCACCGTTTTCTATCCCCACGCCATTAATAATTGTGTTGGCGATATTCTCATCGGCGGTGGTGATTTTTTCACTATCTTTACCGCTTGGAGTAAGAGGGGCGTTAATCACTTGATAGGTTTTACCATTTTTTGTGAAGGAAGATATATCGTTACCTACGGTTACACGTTCAATTCCCTCATTTTCATTGAGTTTAATGTATAAGCCGCTGTTTTTTACTTTGTAATCGGATTTATCCGCCGTATCAAAATAGCGATAATGTTGGTCGTGATTTTGATCAGGTTGATAGTTCCCAATAATCATTCGTCCGGCGAGAATACCGTAGTTCGTAATATTCCCTTTAAAACCTGAGCGATACTCCGGATTATAGCTACTCCAAGATGTATCAATTTTACCTCGAGCCAATAATGCACTGAGATTACCGGAAATAATTCCTGTGTTGGTAATTGCTGAACGGTGTTCGGCATTCAAGGCAATGCCCGCTCCATTATTGCGGTAATCCACGCGCGAATATTCCCCTTGTGAGAATCCTTGCCACACTCTTGTATAACCGGTAATGACCCCGCTGTTATCAATATCGCCTAAACGGGCGTTTTGTTGACCATATTCGCCTGATTCGGTGTAAGCCCACACCGAAATACCGTTCCCACTGGCGTGAACGGTGGCCGCACTCTGTACGCTGGCTTGTTGATGTGTTGCCGTTGTGGCGCTTGTTGGGGCTTCACAGCCCGGCGTACCGGCAGCCAGCCATTTACAAAGTTCGGCACTTAAACCGCCACTAACATTTGACGTTGTGGAAGAAGTTTGCTGTGTATTTACTTTTGGAATAAATTCTTTATTTTCTGCATTTCCTGCATTTCCTGATTTACCGCTACGCACTTCCAATTGACCACGAATAATTCCGCTATTGTTAACATTGCCGATAGCTGATATTTGTCCGCTGTTTCCTTTAACAAAGGTAGATAAGCCATTACCGGATGCATAGCTGTGCGCCATTATTTCACCCATACCATTTCCTGCCTGCACTTTTGCCGAACCGCTAATCCGGCCGTTGTTTTGTACGTTTCCTAAGGTTGCATTGGTTGGGTAAGTCGTTTGAGCGTTGGAAGATTCCGCCGTTACCGCCACACCGTTACCGCTATTTTGAGCATGTGCATTGGAATAAAGGTGAAACCCTTGATAATTGGAATTATTGCCTGAGATTTGTTCTAATGATCCGGTAATTTCACCGAAATTTTGCAGATTACCAACCGCACTTTCCGTTCTGTTTTTAGCAAATCGTCCGGTAATCGCCATCGCTGAAATACCGTTTCCACTATTGGCTGCTGATGTGCCGGTATGGGTTGTGTTTTGCCCTCCAAATAAATCTGCTTTGCCAACCAAATACCCGTTATTATGAATTTCGCCCAATTTAGCAAAATTATGTTTACCTTCCGAGAAAGTTTGCCTGTCAATGGTGTTCACATAGGAGGCTGCGGATAGGGCATTACCGGATGCGGTAGTGGCCACTGAATAGAATTGTGGTTTATAGCTTGCAGTATGCGAGGTTGCATTTTGATCTGCTTGTGCATGAATTTTAGCTGTAATCAGTCCGCCATTATTCACGTTATTTAGGCTTACCTCAACTGTTTTTCCCTCAAAGTCCACTCGTTCCAGTTCAGGCGAGCTTGGCGTAGATTCGGCTACAGCACGGGTTCTGGTTGTTGAATTGCGGCTAGTACGGCTACGGGAAACACCTGTTGCGCCACTATAACCGTCTGCAATACCATCGGCGCCGACCTCGGCATTGTGTTTACCAAAGTCTGCTAAGCCGATAATTGAAATACCGTTACCGCTGCCGTAGCTTTGAATATCACCATGGGTTTCTGCCGCACCACCTTGTAGAGCGGCTTCCGCTGCAATCGAACCGCTGTTAGAAACGGTATCTAGTTTGAAAACCACATCATTGGCATTACTGGGGGCAGACCAACCGAGGGCATCAATTCCATTGGCCACTCCATCAATAGAAATTGCACCACGCCTATCTTCGGATTCACTTGTCGCTTGCCCCGTTGCAATCACTTTACCGATAATTTGCCCTTGGTTATCCGCCCCGGTTTGTGCTGCTTTACCATCTTGATCCTTAGGATTGCCATACCAAATAATTCTCACGGGATTACCTGAGCGGTTAAATTTTCCTTTAATCCGTTCTTCGGTATTTTCTGTCGCTGTGAGCGTGTCAATTTTTTCAATTTTATCTTCAGTATATACTTTTGCAACGGTTCCTTTGCCTTGTTCGTAAGCATTGGCAGAAACAGAAACCAGCGCAACGGCAACTGCACTGAGAGTTAAACCTTTCAGTAAAGGATGAGGTTTGTGATCCATAGTATTTCCTTCTTGTTGTATTGATAAACAGGGCAGGATTTTAATGTTAATGATATTGATTATCAAGATCATTTTGTTTTTTGATCTTCTGATTCGGATAAATGTTGTATCTGAGAGGTTCAATTTTATAAAAAAAGGGGGGGGAGATAAGGATTGATGAAAGATTATTAATGTCAATTAAAATCGGGCAAAAGGTCGGAATTTAGAACTGAAAATTATCCGAAATTAAGAAAACGTATGCTTGAGAAGCAAAGTGCGGTCAATTTTGACCGCACTTTTTTTATGATTTCAAATTTCGATAAGTCAGAAAATAATAGGCTGACACCGAAATGATTACGCAAGCCCCCGTGGTAAGCAACATTGGTGCTGCAGTATCCATTTTCATCGTTGCAACTAGTGACCCTATAATTGCGCCCACTGCAAAGCGTACGCTGCCCATTAGAGAATTAGCTGTACCTGCCATATTAGGAAATTTTTCCAGCACGGATGCCATGGCATTGGACGAAATGAGTGGGTTTTGTCCTACGAAAAATGCGACACCAAGTGTCATAGACCAAAAACCGAAATCGAAAAGTGCGGTCAAAATCAGCCACATTCCGGATAAAAATTGAATGGTTAAACCAATGCGTAACATCGTTTCTGCACCAAGTTTCGTCACGAAGCGTCCATTTAAGAAAGAGGCGAGAGTCATTATTGCAATGTTCAGCATAAAGAAATAACCGAATTGATCCACTGCGATGCCATAAATACCAATGTACACAATAGAGCCTGCCGTGACGAAAGCAAATAAGCCGCCAAAACCGAATGCGGCGGCGAACATATAGCCCAGTACCTCTTTTTGTTTCCATAAACTTATAAAATTACGCGCGATAATATTGAGACGAAGTGGAATACGGTTTTCTTTTTTATGTGTTTCCGGAATGATGATAGAAACCAGTAAGGCGGATAATGTGCCCATTATGGCGATGACGTAAAAAATCGCATGCCAGTGAAAATATTTCACAATGTAGCCGCCGATAATCGGTGCAATTAAAGGTGCAATCATAAAGACGAGCGTAATACTGGACATCACTTTGGAAAGTTCGTTTTTACTGAATAAATCTTTCAGCAACGCCCCTGAAAGTACAACGGGTGCGGCACCGAAAAAGCCTTGGACAAAACGAAGTGCGGTAAAATTTCCGATAGAATTTATCTCGGTCAGAATAAGAGCGGTAAGCGCACCAATAATCACACCAAGTAAAATAATCGGCTTGCGTCCGAAGCTATCTCCAAAAGGTCCCCAAAATAACTGCCCGAACGCCATTCCGTAAGCAAAGGCGGTGAGCGTATGTTGTACTTGCTCGGGGCTAATGTTGAGATCTTTGGCGATTTCTAAAAATGATGGCAAATACATATCCACGCCAAAAGGCGGCAACATAGATAAAATGCCGAGTGTTGCGATAAAAATAAAGGTGGGTTTTATATTTTGTGTCATATTATTTTACCAAACTGTCAATTTCTGCTTGGGAGAGGGAACGGTATTCACCTTCTTCTAAGGTGTTATCCAATTCGACCTCACCGATTTTCCAACGATGTAAACCGATCACTTTATTACCAAGGGCGGCAAACATTCGTTTTACTTGGTGATAACGCCCTTCGGAAATCGTGAGATTTACATTGTAATCATCTAAAACTTCGAGCTTTGCCGGCTTGGTAGGATTTTTTTCACCCCGTAACAAAATTCCTTCTGCACAGGCTTGCTCGTAGTGTTTTTCCACCGGATCGGCAAGGGTAACAAGATAGGTTTTCTCACAATGATGTTTTGGCGAAGTAATACGGTGAGACCATTGTCCGTCATCGGTTAATAATACAAGCCCTGTGGTATCGACATCTAAACGCCCTGCACTGTGGAGCTTGGCGGACAGGGGATAGTCAAAGAATTGGTAAATGGTAGGATAATCGCCGTCATCATTTGAACATACGCAGCCTTGCGGTTTATTCAACATAAAATATTGCCCGCTTTCCAACCAAGTGAGGCGTTTATCTTCAAAATAAATTTCGTCATCTTGTGAAATTTGACGAGCGCTGTTTTTTTCAATTTCACCGTTAATTTTGACCGCACTTTGGCGAATGGCTTTGGAGGCCTGAGAGCGGGTTAAACCGGTGTTTTCGGCAATGAATTTATCTAATCGCATAGGGTATCTCTTTCTTTTGAGTAGTGAATATTTTACACGATGGCAAAATATTGGCTGATGAATATAGGAAATAATTTTTCTGAGGAATAAGTCCGGATCATCTAAGTCATCCGGTATTGTATTCGGTTTTCAATGATTAAATTTGATTAAACCATTTTACATAATTAAATTGATCATAATATTTCATTCCATTCCAACCTGAGAAGGTAAAAATATCACCCACTTGGTTTTGATTTTCAAACCCTTTGATATAAAAGGCGGATTGTAATTCCGGGTAAGGCTTGTGAGTAAACACGACTTTATTTTTGAACGGAAGCCTCTCAAATGCCGCAAGATCTTCATAAGCGATACCTTGTGCACCGTCTTTGTCCGTCATAATGATAAATAAGTTATCAAAATTCATTCGTGCAGTGCGAATTTGCCATTTTTCATTGGCTTCTTGTTCACTGTGGTAATGCATAAAATGAATCCTGAGATCCGCCAATTTACCAACGGGATAATTTTTTTCCGAAGGAATAAATTCAAGGGGCTGTTTTCGATAAAATTCGATATTTTGAAGATAACGAATGAAATCTTTCGGGCTAAGATAAAGGTTTACAAAAGGTGAATTAAAGGGTTCGTTTAGATCGTGCAGCATAAAGGCACCGACACAGTTGGCGGAAATCACCGTCATTCCGTGATTTTGTAAACTTGATTTTAGCTGATGATTAATTGCTTTTCTTTGCCACCGATTAATCGCATTTTTTAACTTTGAAAATAGCATAATTTCTCCTTGAACCGTCTATGCTATCGCTTTTCTATCTATTAATTCAATCATTATTTTTTGTAACAAATTTGTGAAAATTTGCGCTTCATCACAAATTTATCTGTAAAGAGAGAGTATAATCAAAACATCTTTTCAATTCGATTCTCGGGAATCGAGTTTCGTATCACTACAATGGAGTATTATTTATATGAGCGAACAATTACGCCAAGCAGCATTGGATTTTCACGAATTTCCTATTCCGGGAAAAATTGAAGTTACCCCAACAAAATCACTGGCAACCCAGCGCGATTTAGCACTCGCTTATTCTCCCGGTGTGGCGGAACCTTGCTTAGAAATTGAGAAAGATCCTTTAGCCTCTTATAAATATACGGCTCGTGGAAATTTGGTGGCGGTAATTTCAAACGGCACGGCTGTGTTGGGATTAGGTAATATCGGTGCGCTTGCCGGCAAACCCGTAATGGAAGGGAAGGGGGTATTATTTAAAAAATTCGCCGGCATTAATGTGTTTGATATTGAAGTAAATGAACACGATCCGGATAAATTAGTGGATATTATCGCCTCCCTCGAACCGACTTTCGGCGGTGTTAATCTTGAAGATATTAAAGCACCGGAATGTTTCTATATTGAGCAAAAATTGCGTGAGCGAATGAATATCCCCGTATTCCATGATGATCAACACGGTACGGCGATTATCAGTGCGGCGGCGATTATTAACTCACTTCGCATTGTCGGTAAGAAAATTGAAGAGGTTCGCCTTGTGGCATCCGGTGCAGGGGCGGCTTCCATTGCTTGTTTAAACTTGCTTTTATCATTAGGAATGAAACGCGAAAATATCACCATTTGTGATTCTAAAGGTGTGGTGTATAAAAATCGTGATGATCGAATGGATCAAACTAAAAAAGATTATGCTATTGATGACAACGGCTGGCGCACATTGGCTGATGCGATGCCGAATGCGGATATTTTCCTCGGTTGTTCTGCTGCAGGGGCATTAACTCAAGATATGGTGAAATCTATGGCTGCGCATCCGATTATTCTTGCATTAGCCAACCCGAATCCGGAAATTACGCCACCTGAAGCCAAAGCCGTGCGCCCTGATTCGATTGTTTGTACCGGCCGTTCCGATTATCCGAATCAAGTGAATAACGTACTTTGTTTCCCATTTATTTTCCGCGGTGCATTAGATGTAGGGGCTACTGCGATTAATGAAGAAATGAAGCGTGCTGCAGTTTATGCCATTGCGGATCTTGCGCTTGAAGAACAAAATGAAGTGGTCACTTCCGCTTATGGCGGGGAGGGGGCAACTTTCGGTGCCGATTATGTGATCCCACGTCCGTTCGATCCGCGTTTAATCGTGCGTATTGCACCGGCAGTGGCGAAAGCTGCAATGGAATCCGGTGTGGCAACCCGCCCGATTTCGGATTGGAACGAATACATCGAAAAATTAACCCAATTTGTTTATAAAACCAGTCTCTTTATGCGCCCGATTTTCCATCAAGCGAAGCAAGCGCCACAGCGTATTATTCTTGCCGAGGGGGAAGAAACTAACGCTTTACATGCGACACAAGAAGTGATTTCTATGGGGCTGGCAAAACCGATTTTAATCGGTCGTGAATCGGTGATTGAAAGCAAAATTAAAAAACTTGGTTTACGTTTACAACCGGGTGTTGATTTTGAGATTGTCGATAATGAAAACAATCCACGCTATGAAGAATGTTGGAAACATTACTATGAACTAACCAAACGTAAAGGCATTACTCAAGCAATCGCAAAACGTGTGGTGCGTTCAAATACCACCGTACTCGCTTCGATTTTGGTTAATCTCGGCTATGCGGACGGTTTAATCTGCGGTTTATTCGGTTCTTACGGTAAACATTTGACATCGATTCAAGATATCATCGGTTTAAAAGAGGGCGTGAAAGTGCCGGCGAGCCTACAAAGTTTAGTTTTGCCTAGCGGTAACGTATTTTTGACGGACATTCACGTAAATACCGATCCGAGTGCGGAAGAATTAACGGAAATTACTTTAATGGCGGCAGAGGAAGTGCATCGTTTTGGTATTGAGCCTGCTGTTGCGTTGCTTTCTCATTCAAATTACGGTTCATCAAATGAATTGGGCGCACCGAAAATGCGCGAGGTGTTAGAACTCGTGAAGGAACGTAATCCGAAATTAATGATTGACGGTGAAATGCGCGGTGATTTGGCAATGAATGAAGAACATCGCCGAGAAATTATGCCGGATAGCCCGTTAAAAGGTTCTGCAAACTTGCTTGTATTCCCGAATTTAAGCGCGGCACGTATTAGTTATAGCCTGTTGCGTGGCACAACAACGGCGATCACGGTAGGTCCAATCTTGATGGGAGTAAATAAATCCGCTCATATTTTGAACCCAAGTGCTTCCGTTCGCCGTATCATCAATATGATTGCTTACGCAGCGGTAAAAGCGCAGCAAGGTTAGATTGTTGTCGGTTAAATAGGAAAGTGCGGTCAATTTTTAAAGTGTTTTTAAATTGACCGCACTTTTATAGTGAATTAAGTTTAATTCGCTATATTTGTCCCAAATGTTATTTATTCGCCAATATTACCGCTCTTGTCGGGGCTTGATAGCCCTCAATGGTTTTAGCGTGATCATTCGGATCTAAGAAATCAATCAGGCTTTCATTTTCTAACCAATCGGTTTTACGTTGTTCTTCAAGTGTCGTGGCAGCTACGTCCACGCAACGTACATTGGTGAAACCGACTTTCTCTAACCAGTTTATTAATGCCGCCACAGACGGAATAAAATACACGTTTTTCATTTTTGCGTAGCGATCTGTCGGAACAAGAACCGTATTTTTATCGCCATTCACCACGAGGGTTTCCAGCACTAATTCTCCGCCTTTTTTCAGCTGATTTTTTAACTGTGTCAAATGATCCAATGGGGATTTTCGATGATAAAGCACACCCATAGAAAACACCGTATCAAAGGCGGCAAGCGGTTGCATTTGCTCAATACCTAACGGAATGAGGTTTACTCGACGATCATTATTAAGTAATTTGCGAACCGCCTCAAATTGACAAAGGAAAAGTTCTGTCGGATCAATCCCTACCACCATTTTTGCGCCTTCACCGAGCATACGCCACATATGATAGCCACTGCCACAACCCACATCTAAAATAACACGATCTTTTAAGGAGGCGAGATGGGGGAGAACGCGATCCCATTTAAAATCAGAACGCCACTCGCAATCCAGATGAATATCAAATAAATGATAAGGACCTTTTCGCCACGGCATAAGTTGTTTTAAATGATGAATAATCCGCTGTTTTTCACCTTCGGAAAGCGGCAAAGTGCGGTCAGATTTTACTGCGTTTTTTAAATCAATCCTGTCAGCCTGTAAATCAGGCAAAAAATCCACAATTTTTGACCATTTTGCATAATCGCCGTGAGTTTGTTTTTCCCATTCTTTTAATTGAAGAGGGAGTGTTTCCAACCAATGGGAAAGAGGGCCTATGGCAATTTGTTGATAAAAAGGGCGAAAATCTATCATTTGGCTTCCTTATAAGCGTTTTCCGCTTTATTAAACGTTTCAATCACTGCTTGTGGCGGCTCGCTGGAAATGAGGGAAACGATAAGAATGGATAAACTACTAAATAAAAATCCCGGGATCATTTCATAAATTTTAAACCAGCCGCTTTCTGCCGGAATAATGGCTTTCCACGAGAAAACGGTGATTGCGCCGACCAGCATTCCAGCCATTGCGCCGGAAGCGGTCATACGTTTCCAAAAGAGCGAAAAGAGCACAACAGGCCCGAATGCACTGCCGAATCCTGCCCAAGCAAATTCAACGAGTTTTAATACTTTGCTATTTTCATCTTGGGCTATCCAAATCGCAATGAGGGCTATCACCAACACCATTAATCGCCCTAACCAAACGAGTTCTTTTTCCGACGCTTTAGGTCGAATAAAACCTTTATAGAAATCTTCCGTTACAGAGCTGGATGAAATTAATAATTGTGCGCTTAACGTACTCATTACCGCAGCCAAAATCGCAGAAAGTAAAATACCCGCAATCCAAGGATTAAATAATAATTTTGCCAATTCGATAAATACTTGTTCGGATTCGTGATTTACCGTGCCGGCAACACTTGGATTGGCGAAAAAATAAGGAATGGCGAAAAAACCGATACCAATCGCACCGCCAAGGCAAAGTACCATCCAAGTCATACTGATGCGACGTGCTTTAATGAGGGATTTTACCGAATAAGCCGCCATAAAACGTGCAAGTATGTGGGGTTGACCGAAATAGCCCAATCCCCACGCTGCAAGGCTTAATAAACCCAGTGGGGTTGTTGTCGTAAACAGATCGGTAAAATCCTTATTTGCCGCCATTTCCGCTTGGTTTAATATTACCGAAAATTGTGTCGTATCACCAAGACTTAGCAGTACAAAAACAGGGGTGAGGATTAAGGCGAAAATCATTAATGTAGCTTGAATGGTATCTGTCCAACTTACGGCTAAGAAACCACCGATGAAGGTGTAGGCTATGGTTGCTGCAGCACCAAACCAAAGTGCGGTTGAATATTCCACAGAAAATAGATTTTGGAAAAGTTTTGCGCCGGCAACGACACCGGAAGCACAGTAAATGGTGAAAAACACTAAAATAATTGTTGCTGACAGGATTTTTAGTAATTGATGTGAAGTACCGAAACGGTGATGAAAATATTCCGGCAATGTCAGCGCATTATGATTAAATTCGGTATAAACACGTAATCGACCGGAAACAAGCAGCCAATTGAAATAAGCACCAATTATCAGACCAACGGCGATCCAGCCTTCCACTAAGCCGGATAAATACACCGCGCCCGGTAAGCCCATGAGTAACCAGCCCGACATATCGGAAGCACCGGCGGACATTGCCGTTACAAAACTGCCTAAACGACGGCCGCCCAAAATGTAATCGGATAAATTATTCGTATAATAATAAGCAAGTACACCGATAAGCAACATCCCGATAATGTAAATCGTAAATGTGATCAGTGTCGGGTCAAAAACAAACATCAATATAACCCCAAAAAAAGTGTTGAAAATTTGAGAAAGCTCGCATTTTATCTTATTTAAGTCTATTATTCTATTCCTTAAAAAGGAGACTCAGAGACAACAAAATGGATGCGGTAGAATTATTAATGAACGTTACACCGAATGAAACCAGAATAGCATTGGTGGAAATGGGGGTATTAAAAGAAGTACATATTGAACGCCGAGCCAAATGCGGCATTGTGGGAAATATTTATAAGGGCAGAGTGACACGTGTATTGCCCGGTATGCAATCTGCTTTTGTGGATATCGGTTTAGAAAAAGCGGCATTTTTGCATGCTTCCGACATTGTATCGCATACGGAATGTGTGGATGAAAACGAACAAAAACAATTCAAAGTAAAAAGTATTTCCGAGCTGGTACGTGAAGGGCAAGATATTGTGGTACAAGTGGTAAAAGATCCGCTTGGCACAAAAGGCGCACGACTAACCACGGATATTACATTGCCGTCGCGTTATCTTGTTTTTATGCCGGAAAACAGTCATGTGGGCGTATCTCAGCGGATTGAAAGCGAAGAAGAACGAGCTCGTTTAAAGGCATTGGTCGAGCCTTTTTGTGATGAACTTGGAGGCTTCATTATTCGCACCGCAACCGAAGGGGCGACTGAAGATGAATTACGGCAGGATGCGGAATTTCTCAAGCGTTTATGGCGTAAAGTGTTGGAAAGAAAATCGAAATACCCGACCCGTTCGAAAATTTATGGCGAACCGGCTTTGCCACAACGTATTTTGCGTGATTTTATCGGCACGACATTAGAAAAAATTCGTATTGATTCTAAACTTTGTTTTAACGAAGTAAAGGAATTTACCGATGAATTTATGCCTGAATTGAGTAATAAACTCGTCCTTTACAGCGGAAATCAACCGCTCTTTGATGTGTATGGCGTTGAAAATGGGATTCAGCAAGCGCTGGATAAACGGGTAAATTTAAAATCCGGCGGTTATCTCATTATTGAACAAACGGAAGCGATGACGACAATCGATATTAATACAGGGGCATTTGTCGGACACCGAAATTTGGAAGAGACCATTTTCAATACGAATATTGAAGCCACAAAAGCCATTGCACAACAACTTCAACTGCGCAATCTTGGCGGGATTATCATCATTGATTTTATTGATATGCAATTGGAAGATCATCAAAACAGAGTGTTGGAATCCCTTCAAGATGCGCTTTCAAAAGATCGCATAAAAACCAGCGTGAACGGTTTTACCCAACTGGGATTGGTGGAAATGACCCGTAAACGCACCCGTGAAAGTTTGGAGCGCGTGCTATGCGATGAATGCCCCGCTTGTCGTGGTCGTGGTCGCATAAAAACGGTGGAAACCGTATGTTATGAAATTATGCGGGAAATCATTCGCGTATATCATTTATTCAGCAGTGAACAGTTTGTAGTTTATGCCTCACCGGCTGTTGCGGAATATTTGATTAATGAAGAATCCCACGGACTTCTTCCGGAGGTTGAAATGTTCATCGGCAAACGGGTTCAAGTGAAAACCGAGCCCTTTTACAATCAGGAACAGTTTGATGTAGTGGTGATGTAACAGGAAAATGAAGAAAAAGTGCGGTCAATTTTGACAGCATTATATAGCACTTGCACAAAACATTGTAAGGTGCCGTTAGGCGAAGCCGTAACGCACCAAGTAACAAGATTTAATGATGAAACGGTGCGTTACGGCTTCGCCTAACGACACCCTACCCTAAGAAATCTCGGAGATAAAGTTTTCTTTGTGCGACTGATACATAATGCTGTCAAAATTGACCGCACTTTTTTTGTCTAAAACTGTGAGCTATATCACATTTTTATAAGAAAGTTAGGCATTATAGGAATAATTCTTAGATTTTCCGAGTTGCATTCGCAAGAGTAGGAATAGATTCCGATCTAATATGCGCACAATTATTTTACTTGGAGTCTATCTTATGCTTAATTTTTTAAATGAAGTGAGAAAACCAACACTTGATTTGCCGCTTGAAGAACGTCGTAAAATGTGGTTTAAACCCTTTATGCAATCTTACTTGGTTGTCTTTTTCGGTTATATGGCGATGTATTTGGTACGTAAAAACTTTAATATCGCCCAGAACGATATGATCGAGACTTACGGATTAACCAAAACGCAACTCGGTATGATCGGTCTTGGATTCTCCATCACCTATGGGGTAGGAAAAACCATCGTGTCTTACTATGCGGACGGTAAAAATACGAAGCAATTCGTTCCCTTTATGTTGATCCTTTCTGCACTTTGTATGCTTGGTTTTAGCGCAAGTATGGGCGGTAGCAGTATTGCGATTTTTCTCATGGTGGCGTTTTATGCATTAAGCGGTTTCTTTCAAAGCACAGGCGGTTCTTCAAGTTATTCCACGATAACCAAATGGACACCGCGTAAAAAGCGCGGCACATTCTTAGGATTTTGGAATCTTTCTCACAATGTGGGCGGTGCGGCGGCTGCCGGCGTGGCGTTGTTTGGGGCGAATGTATTCTTTAACGGACACGTAATCGGAATGTTCGTTTTCCCGTCTGTTATTGCGCTGATTATCGGTTTCATCGGTTTACGTTATGGAAGCGATTCGCCGGAAGCATACGGCTTAGGGAAAGCGGAAGAATTATTTGGCGAAGAAATTTCTGAAGAAGACAAAGACGCAGAAAAAAATCAACTCACTAAAAAACAAATTTTTGTTCAATATGTATTAAAAAATAAAGTGATTTGGTTACTTTGTTTTGCCAATATTTTTCTTTATATCGTGCGTATCGGCGTTGACCAATGGTCTCCGGTTTATGCTTATCAAGAACTCGGTTTTTCAAAAGATGCTGCGATTTCAGGTTTCGCCTTATTTGAAGTCGGCGCGCTTGTCGGTACGTTTCTATGGGGATATTTATCTGACTTAGCAAATGGTCGCCGTGCATTATTGGCTTGTGTGGCATTGGTTTTAATCACTTTCACGATTGGTTTTTATCAACACGCAAATAACGAAACGATGTATTTGGTAACGTTATTTGTTCTCGGTTTCTTGGTTTTCGGCCCGCAATTATTAATCGGTGTGGCGGCAGTCGGCTTTGTACCGAAAAAAGCGATTGCGGTCGCCGATGGGGTGAAAGGTACGTTTGCTTACTTAATCGGTGATAGTTTTGCGAAATTAGGTTTGGGTATGATTGCCGATGGCACACCGATTTTCGGTTTAACCGGTTGGGAAGGGACTTTTGCAGCATTGGATGCCTCCGCGATTCTTTGTATGGTATTGCTCGCTTTTGTGGCGATAGCCGAAGAGCGTAAAATCCGTCATTTGAAAAAACTGGAAACACAAAAAAACTAAGCAAAAGTCATTTTTATTCATAAAGCCAAAGTGCGGTCGAAACTGAAAAAGTTTTTACCGCACTTTTTCCAAATGCTACAATTCGCCCCCTTAAAAAGAGGAACGTTACAATGATAAAGGTAGCTATTATTGATGATCATATCATCGTGCGCTCAGGGTTTGCGCAACTACTTTCACTGGAATCGGATATAGAGGTGGTCGGCGAGTTCGGTTCGGCAAAAGAAACCCGCCAAAATCTGCCGGGTACGAAAGCCGATGTTTGTATTATTGATATTTCAATGCCTGATGAAAGCGGATTGGAATTATTAAAAAGTCTCCCTTCCGGCATTCGTTGCATAATGCTTAGCGTAAATGATAGTGAAATGATCGTTAGAAAAGCCCTAGAACTTGGGGCAAAAGGTTATTTGAGTAAACGTTGTAGCCCTGATGAATTAATTCAAGCCGTAAGAACGGTGAATGCAGGGGGAGTGTACCTAATGCCGGAATTAACGGTGAAACTCGTCTCTAATCGTAATCATAATCCATTAGAACAATTAACCAAGCGCGAATTGCAAATTTGTGAATTACTTAGTCAAGGGCTTGAAGCAAAAGAAGTCGGTGAAAAATTAGGGGTAAGTTTTAAAACGATTCACGCCCATCGTGCCAATATTATGAGTAAATTAGATGTGAAAAATAATGTCGAATTAACAAATCTATTTCATCAATATCATTAGCAATGAACTCTCTTATAGCCAACCTTTGTGGAGGAATAATGATGTTTTGCGCCTACTTTGCAATGTGGGCGATTTCGGATTATTTGTTGGGGAATGCTTTATTGGCATTGCTATTTTTACCTTTTGCCCTCCGTTTGGGGATTAATTTACACACCCCGAAAATATTTTGGCTTGTTAGTTATGGGGCGGAAATTGGCGTACTTGTATTGCTTATGTATGCCTCACCGGAAGAAGACTATTTTTCAGCAATGATTTTAAGTTTTTGCAGCTTACCTATTACAGTCATTATGCGAGAATACTATCAAGGTAATGAAAGGCGAAAACTTGCCGTGCAAGGTGTATTGGCACTAGGGGTGAGTGTATTTAATGGATTGATTGGTATGGCGTTATCGCAGCCCTTTTTCTATACCTTTCTCACCGCCTTAACCGGTATGCTGTTGATTCTTCCCGTTTGCTTTTTAGGAAACGAATATTTATTTAAACGTCATTGGATTCCACTCACAGCTAAATTGGCTCATAAACCTATTACCTTACGCACAAAACATATCTTAATTTATATCTTATTGTTTTTAATTAATATTTTTATTCAGATTTATACACCGGAAGAGTTTCACCGTTTTGCTTTATTTTTCCTTTCTATTCCGATCATCTTGCTTGCTTATTATTACGGTTGGCAAGGGGCGATTTTAGGTACGTTGCTTAATAGCATTACGTTAATCGCTTCCATCGGACACTTTTCACGGGGTGAATTAACGGATTTATTTCTCTCCATTTCAGCACAAACCATTACGGGGATATTTTTAGGGCTTGCGGTTCAATATCAACGTGATCTAAACCGAAATTTAACTTCAGAACTGACTCGAAATCGTGATTTAACCCGTAAACTCATTAATACGGAAGAAGCGATTCGCCGACAAATTTCGCGCGAACTGCATGATGAAATCGGGCAAAATATCACGGCAATTCGCACACAGGCTTCCATTATGAAACGTCTTGAATTTTCCCCAAAAATTGAAAACATCAGTAATACGATTGAACAACTTTCACTCAATGTTTATGACACAACCAAAAGTTTGCTTAATCGTATTCGTCCGAAAATATTAGATGATCTATCTCTACAGCAAGCGATCCAAAATTTATTTTTGGAACTGGATTTAAAAACTCACGGTATTTCGACCGCACTTTTTTGGGAAAATGAGGAAAATATTCAACTTGATCATATCCAAGAAATCACTCTCTATCGCCTATGCCAAGAAGGGCTGAATAATATCGTGAAATATGCGCAAGCCGATAAAGTGAATATCTCGATCAAAATACAAAAAGAGATTCAATTGCGAATTGAAGATAACGGAAACGGCTTTCAGCCTGCTTCCGTAAAACACGGTTTTGGATTGAAAGGTATGCAAGAGCGGGTTGATATTTTATGCGGGACGCTTCAATTAATTTCCCGTGAGCGCACGACATCGCCACATCGGCATGGCACTTGCATTACCATTACCTTGCCTAGGATTTAAAAATGAGCAAATTTACCCCGGAAATTGACCGCACTTATGCTTATTGGCGAGTACATTTAATGTTTGCAATGTATCTTGGTTATGCCGGTTTTTATCTTACACGTAAAAGTTTTAATTTCGCCGTACCGGAAATGATTGCCGTGCTTGGTATTGATAAAAGCGATATTGGGTTGATGGCAACGTTGTTTTATATCACATACGGCTTTTCCAAGTTTTTCTCCGGTATTTTTTCCGACAAAGCCAATCCGCGTTATTTTATGGCTATCGGTTTGATGATGACGGGAATCACGAATATTTTTTTCGGGCTATCCGATTCCGTGTTATTTTTCACCGCACTTTGGGTGGCGAATGCTTGGTTTCAAGGCTGGGGCTGGCCTGCTTGTTCAAAATTGCTGACCACTTGGTATTCCCGTAACGAACGTGGGCGTTGGTGGTCGATTTGGAATACGGCACATAATGTGGGTGGAGCGCTTACTCCTTTAGTGATTGGCTATGTGATATTGCATTATAGCTGGCGTGATGGTTTTGTGGTTGTCGGCGGTTTAGCGATTTTTATTAGTTTCTTTTTGTTATGGCGATTGCGCAATACGCCGGAATCGATGGGATTACCGAGTGTAGGTCATTGGCGTGATGATAAATTAGAACTCACTCAGGAAAAGGTCGCTCCTTATCTAAGTTGGCGAAAAATACTACGTCATTATGTTTTTCTGAATAAATATATTTGGTTGCTCGCATTGAGTTATACATTAGTATATATCGTACGTACAGCTATTAATGATTGGGGAAATATTTATCTTACGGAAAAACATCATTATGATCTCGTGTCTGCGAATAGTGCATTAGCGGTATTTGAAGTTGGGGGGATTTTAGGATCACTGGTCGCCGGTTGGGGATCGGATCGTTTATTTTCCAGTAATCGCGGACCAATGGCATTGATTTTTGCAATCGGCATTTTCCTTTCTATTACTGCATTATGGTTGTTGCCAAAAGAAAATTACGTTCTACAAGTTACCTTATTTTTTGTCGTAGGCTTTTTTATTTTCGGCCCTCAGATGTTAATCGGTATGGCTGCCGCCGAATGTTCTCATAAAAAAACACCCGGTGCTGCAACCGGATTTATCGGGCTATTTGCGTATCTTGGTGCAGCTATTGCCGGTTATCCTCTAGCATTAGTTATGCAGTATTTTCATTGGCGTGGCTTTTTCGTTTTTATCGCTTTTTGTGCTGCGGGTATTGCAATTTCATTGTTGCCGTTTTTGAAAGCGCAAAATGACTGAGAGTGAATTTGAAATGTAATCATTAAGGTAGTAAGCACAGAATTTTCCCCAAAATAGCTTGTTTTTTATTACGATTAATTATCAATTGATATTTTAGTGTTAAACTTCGGCACAACAATAATTTATTCTATTTATCCATAAGGAAACAAAATGAATTGGATACAAGAATTGTTAAATTCTTTCTATTGGATAATCAATGTGATGGGAATCATTTTGATTGTTTGCCCGGTTATCTCTGCGATAGTCATCAAGACGACTAAATGGGGACAACAGTTTTGGTTGTTAAGTGCCGATTATTTTTCCGTTAAACGGAGTATTAAGCCGATTGCTTACTTTTTTACCGTATTATTTTTTAGTTTAGTCACCGTTCGAATTGATATTCTATTATCTGAATGGAACAAGGCATTATACAATGCTTTACAACATTTGGATGCGGCGGAATTTTGGACACAAATTATTGTGTTTTCCGTGTTGGCGAGCGTGCATATTGCTAACGCGTTATTGATTTATTATGTGCAGAAAGCATTTACCATCCACTGGCGAACATGGGCGAATGAAGCCGGGTTGGATAAATGGTTCAGCCATCAGACGTATTATAAAATGTATTATGCGGATAAAAGAATCGACAATCCGGATCAACGTATTCAACAGGATATTTCCGCTTATGTGACAAGCTCTTTAAGTCTATCTTTGGGATTAATTAAAGCGGTAACCTCAATGGTTTCCTTTACGATAATTTTGTGGGGATTATCAGGTCCAATGTCAATAGGCGATTTTACCTTGCCTCACGCAATGGTTTTTTTAGTTTTTATTTATGTGTTGGTGAGTACGGCATTTGCTTTTCAAATCGGTAAACCTTTGATTAATCTTAACTTTAATAATGAGAAATTGAATGCAAATTACCGTTATTCTTTGGTTAGGGTCAAAGAGTATGCTGAAAGTATCGCTTTTTTTAAGGGGGAAAAAGTCGAAAAGCGTCAATTAATCACTCAATTTAATAATGTGATCGATAATGTGTGGCAAATCATATATCGAACGTTAAAATTTAACGGTTTTAACCTTGCGGTTACACAAATATCTGTGATTTTTCCGTTTTTGATTCAAGCTACCCGTTTTTTTGAAAAGCAAATTCAGTTAGGCGAGCTGATGCAAACGGCGCAGGCTTTTAGACGGGTGCAAACATCCCTTTCTTTTTTCCGTAATATCTATGATGATTTTGCAGGTTATCGTGCCGTGTTAGAACGCTTGAGTGATTTTTATCAAGCGGCGGATAATGTGCAATATGATGTTAATATTCGGCAGGCAACGGAAAATAACGTTATTTTTGAAGATCTTACGGTGAGAACACCGGAAGGTGATATTCTGGTAAAAAATTTCAATATTAACCTATTTGAAGGCGATTCTCTGTTGGTTCAAGGCATCTCCGGTTCAGGAAAAACAACATTATTGCGGGCAATTTCCGGTCTATGGCGACATTCTGAGGGGAAAATTTTTCTCCCTATTGATAATGTGTTATTTATTGCACAAAAACCGTATTTACCACAGGGTCGCTTAATTGATTGTTTGTATTACCCGAATGTCGTACCGGAAGATGCTGATATGGGGCAACTTACTTCTATTTTGCGTAAGGTTCAATTAGAACATCTTGTTGAGAAACTGAAACAAGAAGAGCATTGGATGAGTATTTTGTCTCTTGGAGAGCAGCAACGGGTTGCTTTTGCACGTATACTTTTACATCGACCGACAGTGATTTTCCTTGATGAGTCAACATCTGCGCTTGATGAATATTTGGAAGAACAAATGTACCTTCTTTTGAAAAAAGAACTGTCGCAGAGTATTATTATCAGTGTAGGTCATCGTTCTACGTTGGTTCGTCATCATAAGCAATATTTACAACTTTATAACGATGGACGTTGGGCATTAACGTATTCGTAACTAATTATCGTAAGATAAGGCGCTTCTATAATGAGGAGATATTTCTCCTCTTTTTTCTTTTTATTTTAAATTTGTGATCTAACTCTCGGTTTTTTTATTCATATTTTAGTATTCTTTTAAGGATAATACTTATTATTTACATTTTGAGAGCATCAATTTATGATGAAAAAAACGCAAATTGCTACCTTTATTTCTTCTCTATTTTTTACTTCAATAACCAATGCAACTCCTACGACATCAGATAGCCAATTAGATACGATCTCTGTGGTTGCAAGTGTTACATCTATTTCGTCAGGTTCAAAAACGCTTTCGGCTGAGGATATTGCCCGTATCCCTTCAAGAAATGGCAATATTTCGGAATTACTCAAAAATAATCCTGCCGTACAGTTTAGCGGTACAACGAATAACTCAAGACAAGCAGGTGAAATTGCGCCTGATTTAATCAGTTTTCATGGAGAACCCTACTATAACAATAGCTATTTAATTGATGGTTTATCAAACAGCGATATTCTTAACCCCGGTTCTGCCAATGGCGGATATAAATCAGCAGAAGATTTTACTCAACCGACTTCTATGTATATTGCCCCCGGTTCACCGGAGTCTTTCCACATAAATAGCCGCCTATTAAGAAATGTTACGGTTTATGATAGTAACGTACCTGCGAAATATGCACGTTTTACCGGTGGTGTAGTTGATGCTGAAATTAAAGATCCTGAACCGTCAAAAGCAAGCGGTTCGATAAGTTATCGTACTACTCGTGATAGTTGGACTTCTTTTCAACTAAACAATAAAGAGCGGGAAGAATTTGACAATGCTTACGCAGAAAGTGATGTTCAGCCGAAATTTACGAAACATATTTTTGATTTTACCTTAAATCAGCCTATTAATGATAAGGCCGGAATATTGTTCAGCTATAACCGTACACAATCAAAAATGCCTGAATATCATCGGGGATTAAATCGTTGGGAAAAAGAACGCCGTTTAGCCGAAACTTTTTTAGTAAAGGGAAGCTATCAAGCAAATGATCGCCATAAGTTATTGGCAACATTCTTATACTCTCCTCACGAAAATGTGTATTACAACGATAATGTTAAAAATGGACGTTATGTGAGCAAAGGTGGTGGTTGGCGCGCTAATATAGAATCACAATATGCGGGCGATTGGGGGGCGTTAAAAACAACGGTTGCATATCAACATAACCGTAACAAAATAGCCCACGATGCAGGGTACAACTATTACAACTGGCTTGGAGAAGGGCTATTACCGAATAGTGGAACGCAATGGTGTAGTTATATCAATATAAAAACAGGGAAATGTGATTTTAAGCGCGAAGGGGGAATCGGTGAGTTATCTTCCCAAATAAATACGTGGATCATCAAACAAGATTATGAATCGGAACGAGTAAATTGGGGAATGACCGAACATAAACTATCTTTAGGGTGGCAAATGGATTTTGCTTCCGCTAAATCGGAACGCCCTCACGCAGTACGCTATATGTCTACATCAAGAGGAGATGCGAAAGGAGTAAGGGTTAGACAAGGTCAAGATTGTGTGGATTGTATTCCAAACGAGCAATTCCAAAATAGTATGGCTTACTATCCGGCATTTAATGCCAAAGTGAATCTCAATAACTACAACCTTTATTTTTCCGATGAAATTAATTGGCAGCGTATTAAGTTAGTGCCGGGCGTAAATGTTAATTACGATAGTTTCTTGAAAAATCTTAATATTGCCCCTCGTTTTGCTTTCAACATTAACCTATTAAATGATGATAGCTTCAATATTACCGGGGGATATAACCGTTATTTTGCCAACAATATATTGGCTTATGCATTACGTTCAACAATTCCTTGCCCTCGAGAAAGCCATAAACGTCGTCGTGCCAATGATGAATGGGTATTGGGTGATTGTGCGAAGAGTTTCGCCTCTTGGGAAAATAGTCGTAATTTAAAAACGCCATATAGTGACGAATATAACCTTGGATTTAATTATACATTGGCGGATCACAGACTTGCATTTAACTGGGTTCATCGTAAAAGTGAACGACAATTTGTCCCGACAAGGCAAGATCCTAAAAATAAAGCACCGAAGAAAATAACGAATGATGGAAAAGGAAAAACCAATACCTTTACACTTAGTTTCCAAAATAACAAAGCCTATAAATTGAACAAATTATCAATGAATTATCGCTTTGGCTTGCGTTACCAACATAGAAATGTGAATTATCACGGTAACTATGATGAAAGTTTAGTTTTTGATCCGGCTTCCTTTAACGGAAGATATTACCTCTTCGAAGGAAAACGTTATGCTTCCGTAAATGAACTTCCGCCGTTTAACTTTAATCAACCGTGGGAAGGTTTTATCGAACTTCAAACCGATTTCTCTGACTGGAATTTAAAATGGACACATGTGCTTAACTATAAAACCGGTTATAAAGCTTATCACCGTTATGATATTGCCCAATGTGCGAACTCAAGCCAACCCCAAGCTTGTGGCGATTACACCGGTGCGGTTTACGACTATCGCTCGAAAAAGTATAGCGGAAAAGCAACGCTGGATTGGCATTTGCTTTGGACATTACCAATTCGTGAGCAAAAAATAGAAGTGAACCTTGATGTGCTTAATGTTTTTAATAGCAGTGTAGCGACAAGCAGCCCGAGTTCACAGTATTTGGGGGGAACGGAAAACCAAAGTTCAACGGGCTATGAATTAGGACGCCAGTTCTGGCTGGGTGTGGCTTACCACTGGTAATCAACTCAATCAATGTATTTATTAATTAAAAATCACGTTAGGTATATTATTACCTAACGTCATTTTTTTCTTTGTTTTACGGAGTATATTTTGCGTAATATATTTTATGTCTTGTTATTTTTATTCTCAACAGCCGCAGTAGCTGATACACCTATGCCGATACAAGGGCAGTTAGAAAACGGGTTGCGTTATACTATCTTACCTCTTCATTCTCAGCCTAAACGTGTAGATGTTATTATGCGGGTTTATGCCGGTGCGATTGATGAAACACCTACCCAAAGCGGCGTGGCACATATGGTTGAACATATGGCATTTCGTACTACAGAATCTTATGCTAAAGGCATCATGCCTTATCTTCATCAACAAGGCTGGTTAAGGGGTAAAAATTATAATGCCTTTACCAATCAGGAAAACACCACTTATATTTATATGCCACCGAAACATTTCAGCCTAATGCAAACGTTAGAGGTGGTAAAACAAATGCTTTTTAAAGCACAAGTCAATGCTTCGGATTGGGAGAGTGAACGTAAAATAATTTTAGAAGAATGGCGAACAAGAGATAGTGCCAGAAGACGACTTTTTGAACAACGACAAACGTCTCAACGTTTTGGTTCCCGCTATGAGAATCGAACTGTGATTGGTTCTCAAAAGAGCATTAATACAATGCCGGTGGCAGAATTACAGCAATATTATCAAACCTGGTATGTACCCAATAATATGCAATTACTGCTTGTGGGAGATATTCAGGTGAATGAAGCTGAAAAGTTGATTAAAGCTCATTTTTCCGATCTTCCGAAAAAACAACTTCCGATTCGTGATAAATATTATTATGAACCTAAATTAATTGAACAAATTAAGGTTGATCGCCTCAGTGATCCGCAAAATAATAACAGCCAAGTGAGCTATTTATGGCGATTTGATGATCATATAAGCCAAGAGCAAACAGAGGTTGGTTTTAAACAGCGTCTTATCGATCAACTGGCGGTAAATAGTTTAAATCAACGTTTTAGAGAAGAAAAAAATCAAATGCCGTCAGATTTATCTTCCCTGTCGGCACGTAAAATTCCCGTAGGAAAAATAACCTCCGCCTTAATTTTTTCGGCTAATGTTGAGAAACAATCACATCGGATCGGTGCAAACTATATGATTGAACAGGCCGAGCGATTAAAACATTATCCGATTACGCAATCTGAATTAGATAAACAGAAGGAAAAAATATTATCTCAACAAAAAAATGATAAAGCGAACCAACAAAATTTCACTTTTGAAGATTGGGTTCAAACCATGATTAGCACATTGCTTAATGAGAAAAGCTATTATGGCCAAGATCAGATTGAAAAAATGACAAAAGACGGAATAAATAAAATTAGTTTGAGCGAAGTTAATCAACGTATTCAATATTGGTTAAATGCCTCGGATCAAATTTTGCAATATATGCCCCCGTTAAATATTGAGATAGCGCCGATTGAACTTGCGGAAGTAAAACAATGGTGGCAAATGGCAAGGCAGGGAAGTTTTAATGTTCCAACGGAAAGTGCAAAAGAAAAAATGACCTTTGCCCCACTAAAACAACGGGGACATATTATGAAGGAACAGCGTTTTCCTGAACAGAATACGGTACGTTGGACACTTTCTAACGGAGATATTGTAGTTTGGCTAAAATCGCCTATCGCAAAAAATAAAAGTTATTTTGTCGCACAAAATCAGGTGGGATCGAATGCCTCAATTCTTCAAGATTGGAAAGGGAAGCTAGCAATACAGCTTATCAGTAATAACGCACCTTTAAATTGGAAGCGTAATCAAATGTTAGAGTGGAAAGAAAATAATCATATTCCCCTTGTGATTCGCCAAAGTTTTGACAAATTGAATATCTTAAGCACTGTTGAGAATGATAAATTCGCCGATTTACTCCGTTTTTACTATGCTCAGCAGAAAGAAACGACAATTAAAGAGGAATTTGAAAAAAACAAAAGAGAAGCTATCTGGCGTATTGAGCTACAATCCCATTCTGATGAATTTAAACGGAATTTAGTGTGGGAAACTTTTGTTTACGGGCATGCGATCAATCCTCAACCAACAATAAAACAAATAGAAGCATTAACCGAAACGGAACTTATGCAACAATGGCAGGCACTTTCCATGGTACCTGTTACTTACTTCATTATGAACGATATGGAAGAAAGTAAAGTGCGGTCATTTTTGGAGCTGAATTTAGCCGCTATCGAACGAGGGAAAACCATTGAAACCGAACCCTTGAAAGTACAAGCGGGTCAAGCTGAAGAGAAATTTGCAATGAATCCGGAACCAAAGGATAACGTCTATATCTCGTGGTTTACTCAAGATAATTGGGACGCTAAAAAAGCCTTAGTGATTGAATTTGCAAGTAGTATCGCTTCTGAAAAATTAAGCAAAAAAATGCGGGACGAGACATTAGGTATTTATAGCAAACGATTTAAAAGCCGTTTGCAAGCGGAAACGAATCGCATACAAACTACGTTGACTTTTTCCTCGAATCCGGAAATAACGGATAAATTGGTGAAAATTGCCAAACAGGTATTAATTGATTTACCAAATAGTATTACCGCAGAAGAATTTAAAACGGCAAAAAGTTATTTTTATCAAACCGAGGAAAGCCGGCAACAATCCCCCGAAGCTTGGTTAGAACGATTGATTTATAGTGAAAATCGCTTTCATACTCCTCAATATTTAACGGAAATTAAACCTCTGGTGGAAAGTATTACGCTTGATGAGGTGAAATTAGCCGCTAAATATCTCTATAATCCTGAAAATCAAAGAGTGTTTATTACAACACCTAAAAATTAATAAGAAAACAGCCGGTAAAACTAAACATTACCGGCTATTTTTTAGAACGTAAAAATACCTGCGGAAAAATCGGAATTCAACTATTTCGAAAGCTGTTCAATTAGGTTTGTTAAACCTTCCTCATCATAACCTTCCTCATATTGTGCTTCATCTGAGGTGAAGTTGTGAAGGCTACGGCCGGCGATACAACCGTACTTTTCTAATTTTCCTTTTGTGAAATTCGTACGATATTGAGAAGAGCTATTATTCAAACTTATCACGCCGATGGTTGAATTTCGGCAAGGGTGTTTATTGATAAAGACTAAGTTATAGCCCGATTCGCGAATATAGCCGGTTTTATTAATCGCCGCATCAAACACTTCTTCGCGCACCAGTTTATTGGTATTTCTCACGAATACATTGCGAGCCCCTGCTTGAATATAAGCACTTGGCATATTAGAAAGGTTTTTGATCTGTGGTTTATGCATAGAATATTTAGCAAGTTTTACTAAATCCATCACGCTTGAAATATTGCTATCCGAGAGTCCGGAACTATCAGTGAAACGAGTCGAACGCATACCCAATTCTCGGGCTTTTTCGTTCATTTTTTGAATGAATTGTAAACGACTCATTCCTGCCGAGCGGGAAAGCGCATGGGCGGCATAGTTATCGGAATGAACAAGCATTGCTTTTAATAATTCATTACAAGAAATAGGCGTATATTTAGGTAATTTTGTCTGCGTGCCTTTAATGTAATCATAGTCATCATCGGTAATCGAGGCGGTACAGCGAGGGTTTTTGTTATGTTCCAGAAATACATTCGCCGTCATTAATTTGGTTACGGAAGCGATGGGTTGAACATTATTGGGTGAGTGACTTTCCAACACTTTATTCCGTGTAAAATCATAAACGACATAAGATTGCGCCGTTGCAAAGGCGGGGATAAAAAATAAAATAGGAAAGAATTTCTTTAACATTGCTAACACCGATAAATAAAAAGACCTCATAATTCTACCGCACTTTTCCTTGAAATATCGCTTATTTTTGCGATCCGACTCCCAAAAAGTGCGGTCAAAAATCGCTTTGTTTTGGAAATCTGCTAGCTTATCGATTGGTAAATCTGTAAAATCGCTGCTCATTTTTATATCAGGCTTTTTTGTTGTGGAAAATACCACAATTTCCATTGCCGTAATGTGTAGCAACGAGGCTTTATGTTAGAACAAATCGAAACGAAAAAAATCAATTTAATGGATTTAACACGCCAGCAGATGCGTGAATTTTTTCAGGAATTAGGCGAGAAACCGTTCCGAGCCGATCAATTGGTAAAATGGATTTATCATTTTGGCGAAGATAATTTCGACAATATGACGAATATTAACAAAAAGTTACGTGAAAAATTAAAAGCGGTGGCTGAAATTAAAGCACCGGAAGTTGCAGTAGAACAACGTTCTGCCGATGGCACGATCAAATGGGCTATGCAAGTGGGAGAGCAGCAGGTTGAAACCGTCTATATTCCTGAGGCGGATCGTGCGACTCTGTGTGTTTCTTCACAGGTGGGTTGCGCGCTTGCCTGTACCTTCTGTTCCACCGCTCAACAAGGTTTTAATCGTAATTTGACCGTTTCTGAGATTATCGGGCAAGTGTGGCGGGCTTCAAAAATTATTGGTAATTTCGGTGTAACCGGCGTGCGTCCTATTACCAATGTTGTGATGATGGGAATGGGTGAACCCTTGTTAAACGTGGCGAATGTTGTGCCGGCAATGGAAATTATGTTGGATGATTTTGCATACGGATTATCTAAACGTCGTGTAACGCTTTCTACATCAGGCGTTGTGCCGGCATTGGATAATTTGAGTAAAATGATCGATGTGGCATTGGCGATTTCGCTCCATGCCCCGAATGATCAGTTACGCGATGAAATTGTGCCGATTAATAAAAAATACAATATCAAAAGCCTAATTGATTCTGTGAATCGCTATTTAAGCGTCTCTAATGCGAATCACGGAAAAGTAACGATTGAATATGTGATGCTTGATCATATTAATGACGGCGTAGAACATGCACATCAGCTTGCGGAAGTGTTAAAAAACACCCCATGTAAAATTAACTTAATTCCATGGAATCCATTCCCACAAGCGCCTTATGCGAAAAGTTCCAATACACGTATTGATCGCTTTCAAAAAACATTGATGGAATATGGTTTTACCGTGATTGTTCGTAAAACCCGCGGTGATGATATTGATGCGGCTTGCGGTCAGCTTGCAGGAGATGTTATTGATCGTACTAAACGCACTGCGATGAAGCGTCAGTTTGGGCAGAATATTGGGATTACACAAGTTATAGCGAATTAAATTAAAAAATGTCTACTGCATTGCCACGCCTCGCCGTACTATTTGTACTGTCTTCTGCTTGCGGCTTTGTATCCATTTAAATTTAATTCACTATTAATCATTGTTATCGGAGGAAAAATGAAACCTTTCTTTATTCAATACTTAAGTGTGGTCATTTTTCCTCTTGTTTTTTCAGCCTGCGTTTCTCAAACTTCCCCTGCTGATTTCAATAAACGGCAAGCGGCAAAGGCCCGTGTGGAATTAGCTTTAGGCTATCTGCATCACAACAATTTTCCTCAAGCTAAACAGAATTTAGATAAAGCCTTGGAGCACGATAAAAATTACTACCTTGTGCATTCTGCCTTTGCACATTTTTATCAGCTACAAGGCGATGTAACCTCCGCACGGGAATCTTATCTTCAAGCAATAAAACTTAATGATAAACAAGGCGAAACCTATAATAATTTCGGTGCCTTTTTATGTGGGCTGGGAGAATTTGAACAAGCCCGCCAAGCCTTTGACCGGGCCTTATCCTCACCTCATTATTATCGCCAAGCCGATACTTATGAAAATATGGCGCTTTGCGCACGAGCATTCAATCAAAAGGATGTTTACCAACAAGCTGTCGATAAATTACGGCAGATCGATGAATATCGTGCGGAAAAACTGAATCAAATCAAATAAAACGTTGCCAAAATGGGCTTTGGACTTTAAAATTCAGCCCTTAATTATGTCTCATAACTTAATATCTTATGAATATGCCAGCTGAACCCATTGAAGTGCAAAGCGATCGAGAAATGACTCTTGGTGAAAAATTTCGTCAAGCGCGTGAGTCGCTTAATCTCTCTCTTGAAGATGTTTCCAAACAAATTGCCTTACGTCCTGCTATTTTAGCGCAAATCGAAAATAATGAATTTATCCAAAAAAATGTTCCGGCAACCTTTATGAAAGGCTATGTGCGTAATTATGGAAAATTTTTACGTTTACCGGAAAGTTTGTGGGCGGATCTTTCTTTTGGCGAAACTGAAAAAAACGATTTAGGAAAAAATGCTCGTGCCAGACGTTCAGCGAATCAATATTCTTCACACGGTCGTTGGGTAGGCTATTTAACGGCTTTGGTGCTTCTTGTGGCTTTAAGTATGACGGGACTATGGTGGTGGCAAAATTATCAGAAATCCAATGAAGAGCGTGATACTTTAGTCCAAAATTATGTATCTGACACCGAGGCAAGCAAGGCGAAATCTGAAAATTCATCAACTCAATCCGTTGAAATTTTAGTATCACAACCAACCCAACCAGTAGAGACATCAGTAAATATTCCTACTACAGAGGTTTCAACAAATACTGAAATCAAGGTGGAAGATTCGGCTCAAACTCAGTTTGTAAAGACGGAAAATCCATTGCCAAAGTCGATGACATTTAAAGAAACTGAAACAGAATCAAACACAAATGAAGAGGTTGTGTCTGATACTCAAAGTGCGGTTGAAAATCCAAGTATTTCTTTAGCGCCACCGACGGCACAGGGTGATTTAGTGGTGGAAATATTAAAAAATACTAGCTGGTTAAGTGTTAAAGATAAAAATCGTAAAGTGCTTGCTCAAAAAGAATATAAGCAAGGTGAAGTGCTAACATTTAGCGGGGATGAATTTTCCTTGATTGTTGGCGCACCCGGTAATGTTCGCATTACTTATAAAGGTGAAAATTATCCATTGAAAGTCGATGGACGAATTGCAAAATTTAAACTTTCACAACCTTAATAAGGAAAGATATGTCTGCTTTTCAACCGACTATTAAGCGTCGTGAATCGACAAAAATTTATGTAGGAAATGTGCCGATTGGTGGAGATGCACCGATTGCCGTGCAATCAATGACTAATACCCGTACAACAGATGTTGAAGCCACTGTTGCTCAAATTAAATCTTTAGAGCGTGTCGGTGCGGATATTGTACGTGTTTCTGTACCCACGATGGATGCGGCGGAGGCATTTAAAGTTATTAAACAACAAGTGAATGTCCCGCTTGTGGCGGATATTCATTTTGACTATCGTATTGCACTTAAAGTCGCAGAGTATGGTGTCGATTGTTTGCGTATTAACCCGGGAAATATTGGACGTGAGGATCGTATTCGGGCCGTGGTGGATTGCGCACGTGATAAAAATATCCCGATTCGTATCGGTGTGAATGCCGGTTCTTTAGAGAAAGATCTTCAAGAAAAATATGGTGAACCGACACCACAAGCCTTATTGGAATCGGCACTGCGTCACGTGGAAATTTTAGATCGCCTTAACTTTGATCAATTTAAAGTCAGTGTGAAAGCCTCTGATGTATTCCTTGCGGTTGAGTCTTATCGTCTGCTTGCAAAAGCAATTAAACAGCCGTTGCATTTAGGTATTACTGAGGCCGGTGGTGCACGGGCAGGTGCCGTTAAATCTGCGATAGGCTTAGGTATGTTACTTGCAGAGGGCATTGGAGATACGTTGCGTGTTTCGCTTGCTGCAGATCCGGTGGAAGAAATTAAAGTCGGTTTTGATATTTTAAAATCCCTGCGTATTCGTTCTCGTGGTATCAATTTTATCGCTTGCCCGACCTGTTCCCGTCAGGAATTTGATGTAATCGGTACGGTAAATGCGCTGGAGCAACGTCTTGAAGACATTATTACGCCAATGGACGTATCGATTATCGGCTGTGTCGTAAATGGACCGGGAGAAGCCTTGATTTCAGATCTGGGCGTTACCGGCGGTAACAAAAAAAGCGGTTACTATGTAGATGGTGAACGCCAAAAAGAACGTTTTGATAACGAGGATATCATTAATCAATTAGAAGCAAAGATCCGTGCAAAAGTGGCATTACAGGATCCGAAGAATCGTATTATTTAAGGAAAACAAGTGGCAAAAATAATTCAAGCAATTCGTGGTATGAACGATTGCTCACCAACGGAAACGCCATTATGGCAATGGGTTGAAAAACAAGTACGTGAAGTATTGGGCAGCTATGGCTATTCTGAAGTGCGTATGCCGATTGTGGAAAGTACGCCTTTATTTGCTCGTGCCATTGGTGAAGTGACGGATGTCGTCTCAAAAGAAATGTACACCTTTTGGGATAATGATGAACAATTGACTCTTCGTCCGGAAGGTACGGCAGGCTGCGTACGTGCAGCGATTGAGCATGGCTGGATTTATAATAATGAACAACGTTTGTGGTATATGGGGCCGATGTTCCGCCACGAACGACCGCAAAAAGGGCGTTATCGCCAATTTCATCAAGCCGGTGTAGAAGTCTTTGGCATTGCAAATCCGGAAATTGATGCGGAATTGATCATTTTAACCGCTCGTCTTTGGAAAGCGTTAGGTATTGAGCAACATGTTTCTTTACAACTAAACTCTATCGGTTCGCTAGAAGCACGAGCAAACTACCGTTCGGCGTTCGTTGCGTTCTTAGAAAATCACCGAAATCTAATGAGTGAGGAAGAAAAAGAGCGTTTAGTAAAAAATCCTCTACGTATTTTGGATACCAAAAACCAAGAATTGCAGAAAGTATTGGATAGCGCACCTAAATTACTTGATTATTTAGATGACGAAAGCCGTGAGCATTTTGCTCAATTATGTTCATTGCTGGATGCGGTAGGTATTCGATATGAAATTAATCCAAAACTTGTACGGGGATTAGATTACTACAATAAAACCGTGTTTGAGTGGGTAACCTCAGCATTGGGCGCACAAGGCACAGTCTGTGGTGGCGGACGCTATGATGGTTTAGTTGATCAACTTGGCGGTCATTCCGCACCGGGGGTTGGTTTTGCTATGGGATTAGAGCGTTTGGTGCTGTTGGTTCAAGAAGTGAATACCAATATTCCGGTGAAAAGTGCGGTTGATATTTATGTTGTTTATCAAGGCGAAGGTACTACTTTGGCAGCATTTCAACTCGCCGAAAAAGTACGCTCGGAATTACCGCACTTACGGACAATGTTGCATTGTTCCGGTGGTAATTTCAAAAAACAATTTAAACGTGCGGATAAATCAGGTGCGGCATTAGCTTTGGTGATCGGTGAAAGTGAAGTTCAAAATAACCAAGTAGTGGTAAAACACTTGCATGGTGGAACGGAACAGCAAACACTTGAGAACACACTGGTGATTGATTATATTCGGTCTCAATTTTAGTTTATAAAGGAAAATAAAATGGCATATTCTATTGAAGAAGAACAAGAGATTAACCAATTAAAAGAGTGGTGGAAAGAAAACGGTAAAACGATCATTGTTGCTCTTATTTTAGGCGTTGCCGGCAATTTTGGCTGGCGTTATTGGCAGTCTCATCAAGCCAATCAAATAGCGGAGGCTTCTGCCGGATATGATGCTTTGATTTATGCGGCAGACCAAGATCCAGCAGCACAGCAGGCAAAATTAGCAGAATTTGTTCAAGTAAACAGCAAGACCAGCTATGCCGTATTTGCTTTGCTTGACGAAGCGAAAAATGCCGTTGCCAAACAAGATTTTGCACAAGCTGAAGCCGCATTGCAGCAGGCTTTAACTCAGTCTCAGGATGAACTATTAACTTCGCTTACCGCATTACGTTTAGGGGCAGTACAGTTTCAATTAGGTCAATTAGATAATGCATTATCTACATTAAATCAAGTTAAAACACTCAGTTTTACCGCCCGTAAAGCGTTATTGACCGGTGATATTCAATTAGCCAAAGGTGATAGTGTCGGGGCTAAAAACAGTTTTGAGCAAGCACTCCAAACAGGGGGGGCGTTAGAACGTCAAGCTGCTCAAATGAAACTTAATAACCTTTAATAAAGAACGCCCGAAAGGGCGTTGACTTTTTATATGCGTATCTTATTTCCTCTTCCCCCGATTCTTTGTGTTTTTATCGGCACAGCTATGTATTTTTTGCCGTTAATCGGACAATATCCCCGCAATCCATATCTCATTTCAATTTTTATTTTGCTCTCCGGAGCTATTGCCATCGCAAGTGTTTGGCAATTCTATCGATACAAAGCAAATATTGATCCGCAACAATTAGACAAAACGACTACTCTTGTTACTTCCGGCATTTTTCGGATTAGCCGTAATCCTATGTATTTGAGTTTATTATTGATGCTATCCGGCTGGGCGTTGTGGTTGGGAAATTTATTGTCTTGGGCTGGTGTGGCCACATTTGTTTTTCTAATGAACCGATTTCAAATTTCTCAAGAAGAAGCCTATTTAGAGCGGCAATTCGGTGAAGATTATCGCCGATATAAGTCAAAAGTAAGACGTTGGATATAAAAATGCGGTCAAAATCGACCGCACTTGTAGATTTTGTAATTAATTGTTAATTGTAAAGGCGAATAAATTAGGATATATGAAAATATCTGGTTATTTGGGTTTAATGGCTTTGAAGGTTCGGTGACAGCTCTTCCGAATGCGAAAGCAAAGAAAAAATAATAAAGTTTTAATGATTAAAAAGGCAACGCATTCTGTGTTGCCTTCTTTTTTGAGAGGTTTATCACAAATTTTCATAAAAGTTCAATTTTAATTAGCAATTTGTTCTTATATTTGATAGTCTTCAAAAGACTTAATCCTCTGCTTTTTCTTTTTGGTATTTTTTTATTTTCAATATGTTAAAACGAATTTTAATGATTGTTGGATTGGTAACTCTCGCAACTGCTTGTTCAAGTAATATGAATTATGCTCAAAACGGCAGAATTTCAGAGAGTGATGATGTTGAATTCCGCAGCAAATTAGAAAGAGTGGAGCCTAATCACCATCATAAACTCAGGACAAATCGCCCTCAAAGCGGTTTAATCGGTGATAAGGCACTTGTCGGAGTTTACAATGAATGGGTTGGTACGCGTTATCGAATGGGCGGAACCAATAAACGTGGTATTGATTGTTCGGCATTTATGCAAACTGCCTTTTGGTCGGCGTATGGTATTGAATTACCGCGTTCTACAGCAGAACAACGGCATTTAGGACGAAAAATCGGCAAACAAGAATTACAGAAAGGTGATTTGGTGTTCTTCCGTGGTAATAACCATGTGGGGGTTTATATTGGTAACAACCGATTTATGCACGCCAGCTCAAGCCAAGGGGTAACCATTAGCTCTTTAAACGAAAACTATTGGGCAAGGACCTATACTCAATCCCGTCGCATTATGTAAAGTGCGGTCATTTTTTATAAAAATTTTGATACTGAAAAAGCTGAAAAGCTTATTTTCAGGTTTATTAAAAAGAAAGTATTTTTTACTTATCGGTTATATTAAAAAAAGCTTTTATTTTAGGAACATGAAACATACACTGATGAGCACAGCACAGCACAGCACAGCACAGCACAGCACAGCACAGCACAGCACAGCACAGCACAGCACAGCACAGCACAGCACAGCACAGCACAGCACAGCACAGCACAGCACAGCACAGCACAGCACAGCACAGCACAGCACAGCACAGCACAGCACAGCACAGCACAGCACAGCACAGCACAGCACAGCACAGCACAGCACAGCACAGCACAGCACAGCACAGCACAGTTATAGCGTAAATCTTTCTTCTTATCAGCTAAAACCCAAGGTTAACGGTTTTTATTTATTAAAAACCGTTAACCTTGGGTTTTTTTGTTTTTCATTAAACTCAAGTGACTGATATTTATTAGATCTTTTACATACGAATTTTCCTTATTATCGGGTTTTATTCACATAACAAGGGAAGTCGGTATCGGATTGAATCATAAAATAAAGAGGTTTATGTATGAAAAAAACATTATTAGGAGTCGGTATTGTATTAGCGCTAAGCGGTTGTGCCCGTGATGCTAATCAACCATTAGAAGTATGGAGCAATTTTAGTCAAACGAAATTGGAAACCCAACTCGGGGAAAATCAAGCCTTAGCGGTCTTTTATCGTCAAGATGATTTTCAAGGTGCGGCAACCAATATCTATGTTGATGGCGATTATCAAGCATCATTGCTTCCAAAAGCATATAGTGCGGTGGCTGTTTGCGCGGATAAACATTTATTTAGTACATCTTTTAGTTCAAATCAAAAATTTGGAAATCGAAGCCAAGGTGCAAGCTATACCTTACCGGTGGGCGACATCGCTTACGTAAAAGTGTCGCAAAGTGTTAACGGACAACCTTACTTAGAACGAGTAGAGCCTTCGGTTGCCGAGCAAGAAATTGCAAACTTACCGAAAGAAAACCAAACTTTATCACGTGTTCCAATGGCAAATAATTGCCAACCACCGGTCGTGATTGCAGCGATAGCAGTAGATAGCAACGCCTTATTTGCTTTCAACAAATTCGGTTACAACGATATTCTTCCGGCCGGCAGAGAAAAATTAGAAAACTTTATAGAACAAGTAAAAACCTTAAAGGTTTCTCACATTATGGTTGGCGGTCACACCGATAATTTAGGTTCTGACAGCTACAACCAAACCCTATCTGAAAAACGTGCAAATAGCGTGAAACAACAGTTACAACAAGCCGGTATTAGCGCACCTGTCAAAGCTATCGGCTTTGGTAAAAAAGAACCGGTGGTAACGAATTGTTCTGCGTTAACTGGTGCGGCAAAAAATCAATGTAATTTACCTAACCGTCGTGTAGAGATTACCGTTTACGGTGAAAAATAATTGAAGAGAGAATAGCTTATGTCAACTACATTAAAAGTATTAAGTGCGAAAAAAGTGATTGCCAGCCATCAAATTAATCAGGGTGAGGCACTGATCATCGAAGCCAGAGATAAATCAAATTACCAATTAATTAACGATCAAACCGGTCTTGCACCGCAAAATATCATAGCCAAACGTGAAGGAAAAGATCTGAAAATTTTCCTAGAAGACGGTGATATGAGCGAAGATGTCATCATCAAAAACTATTATGGTGATGAAAACAGCGAAGAGACCACGAACCTAGTTGTCGGACAACACGAAAACGGTGGTATCTACGCTTACGTACCGGAATCGGGCTTAAAATCGGAAGCGGTCAGTATGTTGGCGGAAGAAGTTGCCGCACCACAAGCATTAGGCGGTGAAGATTTAGCCGGTGCATTTTGGGCATTTAACCCATGGTGGTTACTTGCGCTTGTTCCCCTTGCAGCAGGCATTGCGATTGCGGCGAACAATGGTGGCGGAAGCGGTAGCAAAAATAATGAAAATAAAGACACCACAGCGGATAGCCCGAAATTAAAAGCGGAAAATGACGGTTCGGTAAAAGTCACACCGGGAGCGGACAATACCACAGTTGAGATTAAATATACTGATGAAGCTGGTAAGGAGCATACCGCTATCGTGAAAAAAGATAGCGATGGTAAATGGACATCGGATGATCCGAATGTGATTGTCAATGATGATACTTTCACTATTCCTGCAGATAAAGTGAAAGATGGTTCAAAAGTCACCGCTGAAGGGACGGACAATGCCGGAAATAAAGCAAGCGATGAAGTAACAGCCGGTTCAAATCCTGTCGAACCGCAGCCGGAGCCACAACCGCAGCCGGAGCCACAACCGCAGCCGGAGCCACAACCACAACCGCAGGATACAAAAGCAGATAAACCTGTATTAAAAGCAGAAGATGATGGTTCGGTAAAAGTCACACCGGGAGCGGACAATACCAAAGTTGACATCAAATACATTGATGAAGACGGCAATGAGAAAACCGCGACAGTTGAAAAAGATAGCGATGGTAATTGGACATCAACTGATCCTAATGTTGTTGTAAATCCGGATGGCACCTTTACTATTCCGGCTGATAAAGTAAAAGATAACTCGAAAGTTGAAGCGACGGGTACCGATGAAAAAGGTAACAAAGCGGATGCGGATACGGTAACGGCAGGCGATACCAAAATCCCGGGTGATAGCAATGGTGATGGTGTTGTCGATGAGAATGATGATTCAGGCAACCAAGTGACCTTACCGGATGGTCAAGCTGTTCCTCGTAATACGGATGGTGCACCGAATATCGTCTTTGGCGAAGACAAAGACAAAAATGACAAAATCAATGCTGATGAAATCGATGACATTGATGGTAAAGAAACAACGCCTGTTTATATCACTATCCCGGATAAAACAGAGATTGGTGATACATTAGTGGTCAACGTAAACGGTAAACCGACATCAATTCCAGTTACAAAAGAGATGATTGACAACGGTTACACAAAAGTTGATGTACCTGTTTCTCAAGACGGCGGTATTACCGTAACGGCTAAAGTTACCGATCCTGCAGGGCAGTCTTCAGCAGAAGGTAGTAAAACCGTCACGGTTGATACAACAGCACCATCTAAACCGACAGTAACCGAGAATACTGATGGTTCGGTAAATGTTGATTTACCGGAAGATGCCGATAAAGTGGTGATAAATGTTCCACAGCCAAATGGTCCTGATAAAGAAGTAACCTTTACAAAGGATCCGGATGGTAAATGGATATCAAGTGATCCAAATGTTATTCCTAACCCGAATGATGCAGATCCAAGTCATGTTGAAATCCCGAAAGCTAATATCAAACCGGGAGCTGAAATTACAGCAAAAGCGGAAGATGAAGCGGGCAATACAAGCCAAGACTCGCTTGATTTAGCAGATAAACCAACGATTACGTCTCCTGATAACGATGGCAAAGTCACGGTTGAACCGGGTGCGGACAACAATAAAGTGGAAGTCAAGTTTAAAGACGAAGACGGTAACGACAAAAAAGTGGTTGCTGAGAAAGACGAAGACGGCACTTGGACGGTTACGAACGATGATGGCACGGGTGCTACGATTGAAGACGGTAAAGTGGTGATTCCGGCGGATAAAGTGAAAGACGGCGAACCGGTGAATGCTGAAGGGGAGAATAACGCAGGTAGTACTGCAAATGCTGATGAGGTCAATGCTGGTACTGATGTGAAGAATGCCAAACCGATTGCGAAAGATAAAGACGGAGATGGAAATCCGGATGGTATTACTTACCCAACAGAAGTGAATGAGGGTGAGAATCTAACAGTTAAAGTGAAGTTGGATAACAATAATGGTAACGATAAATTGCCATTCGGTGGCATTGCTGGCACCGGAACGAATCCAACGGATAATGCTGACTTTGGCGAACCAACCTTTACCAACGGCGTCACCAAAAATGCAGATGGAACACTTAATGTTCCGGCAGGCGTAACCGAGTTTGATGTTGTTTATCCGGTACAAGCGGATAATAAAACTGAAAATGATGAAAGGGCAAAAGTGAGCGTTGGCGGAGTTGAAGGTAACGAAGTTACTGTAAAAGATACTTCTCAAGCAGAGGAAGCCCAAGCCCCAACGATAGCTAAAGATCAATATCATCAAGGAGGAGCTGTAGTAATAGCGGGAAATGGTAATGATGAACTTGTTGTAAAATTTCCAACTGAAGCGACAGGTAATCCTGAAGAAATCATTACGGTGACAAAAGATACAACTACTCAAAAATGGACTGCAGATAAACAAATTCCTGGTGTTGTAGTTGATCCTGTAACAGGTAGTGTGCTAATTGCTCCGGATGCTGTGAAAGACGGCGGAAAAGTAGAAGCAACAGGTAAAGAAAGTGGTAAGACGGATAAAGACGGAACACCGGTTACTACTGATACTGATGCGAAAAATGCTAAGCCGATTGTGGGTGAAGTAGTAAGTGCGCCAGATACGATTGATGAAACAGGTAATAACAACAAAGTTGTTACAACAGTTAAACTAGATAACAACAATGGTGTAGATAATTTACCAATCAAGATGTTAGATAATGGATCTTATGAGCTTTCAGATGATGATTTTGAAACACCTGTGGTGAAATATACTGATCCAACAGATAATACTGAAAAAACGTTAGCACCAAATGAACACGGTAATTATAACGTACCGGCAGGAGTGACTGAACTTAAAATTGAACATACAGCGAAACCAGATGGTACAACAGAAGGTACGGAAACAGGTAAAGTGGAAGTAGGTGAGGTAGTAAGTAATTTAATTACTGTTAATGATACTTCGGCAGATCCAACTGTACCTGATACCACAGCAGATGCCCCAACAGTCAAAGCGGAAGACAATGGTGGCTTAACGGTTACTCCGGGAGCGGATAATACTAAGTTAGAAGTGCCATTCAATGATGAAGATGGTAATCCACAAAAAGTGACTGTTGTAAAAGATGGTAACACTTGGAAAGTGGAAGACGGCGCGACTTTACCGGCAGGTGTAACACTTGATCCTGCGACAGGTAAAATAACCATTGATCCTGAAGCAATTAAAGACAATCAAGAAGTAACTGCAACAGGTACGGACGAAAAAGACAATACAGCCACAGGTAATGGTACCACCAAAGCAGATACAACTCCTCCTGCGGTAGATAATTCTGGCAATGATGGAGTGGTAAGTAGTCCTGCAAGTATTGATGAAGGAGGTTCAGTCACAACAACGGTGAAACTGACCAACAATAATGGTGGAACCTTACCACTGGTAATTGGAACAGGTGCAACAGAGGAAAACGGTAAATTTAACACTGCGGACTTTGACTCTCCAACATTCAGTAATGGTGTAACTTTTGATCCTGCAACAGGTATGATGACAGTTCCTGCTGGCGTAAAAGAATTTACGATCACAACTACAGCAAAAGCAGATATGAAGACTGAAGGGACTGAGACGGGGAAATTAACGGTAGGTGGTGTTGAAGGTAATGAAATTACTGTTAATGATATTTCGGTAAATCCAACTGTACCTGATACTACAGCAGATGCCCCAACAGTCAAAGCGGAAGACAATGGTGGCTTAACGGTTACTCCGGGAGCGGATAATACTAAGTTAGAAGTGCCATTCAATGATGAAGATGGTAATCCACAAAAAGTGACTGTTGTAAAAGATGGTAACACTTGGAAAGTGGAAGACGGCGCGACTTTACCGACAGGTGTAACACTTGATCCTGCGACAGGTAAAATCACCATTGATCCTGAAGCAATTAAAGACAACCAAGAGGTAACTGCAACAGGTACGGACGAAAAAGACAATACCGCTACAGCAAATGACACGACTAAAGCGGATACAGCAGCACCTGCAGTGGATAATACTGATGGTAAAGGCGTAGTAAGTGCTCCGGCAACCGTAGATGAAGGTCAAGATGTTGTAACTACAGTGAAACTCACCAATAACAATGGTGGTACATTGTCGTTAGTAATTGGTACAGATAATGAGGACGGTAAGTTCGATAAAACTGACTTTGATGCACCGACTTTCAGTGATGGCGTAACTTATGATGAAGCAACAGGAATGCTTACTATTCCTGCTGGCGTAAAAGAATTTACGATCACAACCAAAGCGAAAGAAGACGCTGCAACTGAAGACGAAGAAAAAGGCAAGTTCAGTGTTGGCGGTGTTGAAGGTAATGAAGTAACGGTAAATGATACTTCTATTGAGGCAAAAGATCCTTCTATTGATATTGATAATATCGCTGGTCAAGCTCAAGCTGCGGAAGGTACGGATGGTTATGCACAGTTCTTGCCTAGTAATATTGCTACAACGGAAATTAGTAATGAAAATAGCGTTGTAACTAAAGGTTTCGTAATCAGTGGTACATCGCAAAACGTTCCTACAGATACTGATGTTTCGGTTACTATTACGGCTAATGGTGAAACCTATTTTTCCGGTACGGCAAAAGTTACAGGTGATGGAACTTGGTCAATTAAGGTTCCAACAACTACGATCACAACAATTGTGACCGGTAGTGGTGAAGATGAAGTAACAGAAGTGACTACTACATATAATAATCCAAAATTTGATGTGGCTTATGAAGTAAAAGCGACTGTCAATGTGAATGGAGACGATTATTCAGATATGGATATTACTGATAGTGCCCCTGTTGTTACGGATATTTATCTTCAAGATAATTTAACTGATGATGCGCCTAATGTAGAAAATTTCTATACCGATACTTCGAAATACATAGGTCGTGTTGATGGTATGGCAGATACGGATGCAACGAAGGCAATTAGCCGTGGTACGGGGTTAACGAATGATCCGAGTGCAGAATTACACTTTACACTTGATAAAGCACCTAAAGCAGGTCAAAGCATTAAGGTATTGCGCTACGCCATTGTAGATGGGGCTGAATCTTCCGTGGAGGATTTGACCACTCAGTTGTCAAATAATGGTCTTGAGTACACCCTTAGACCAACAACTCCACAGTCTGAAACAACAAATGCACTATATCGTTATAAAGTGCTTGTTGAAGATCAAAACGGTGCAGATCTTTCTAGTAAAGATTTCACTTACCGCTTAGATACGATTGTTGAGGCAATGGATGTTAAAGAGTTGAACTCAGATACTAACCAGATGATCCTTCAGGCTGATGGTGTTTCTGAAATTGGAGCAACCATTAAATATAAATACCAGACAGGTGCTGGAGAATCCGAGTTGAAAGATGTCGTTGATAATGGCGATGGTACTTATACCCTTGATTTAGCCAATTGGAATCGTAAAGTGAATGGCAGTATTACACTCCAAGTTATTGATGCAGCGGGTAATGTTTCAGAAACCAAGATTAATGCTGTTAGAAACTTGTTTAACGATTACACATTAGAGAAAGGTTTGAATCCTTCGGGCAATAATTTTGATGATCCGATCATTACAGGCTTAGGACCTAACGCAGGAGGACAATCAGCTTCTCTTGTCGCAGATAATCCGGAAACATTTGCATCCACAGATGGTAATGATACGCTTATCGTTGGTTTAGATAACTTCGGTAAAATGGGAGTCGGTAATGGCTCTGTTGGTCGAGGAATCTATATCGGTGGAACGGTGAAAATCGAAATGGGTAAAGGTGATGACCATATCCAAGTGCGTGGTACAACTCAATCGATGGGAACAGCTTCTGAAGGTTACTTTGATATGGGGGAGGGTAATGACAAGCTCTCATTTAGTGGTACGTTTGTTGTTGGCAACTATAATATTAGAATGGGTGAAGGCAATAATATCATTAACTTTGGTGGAACTACTGTACAAGCCGCAGGTTTAGATATTAGTTATGGTGATGGCAATGATGCCTTACGTGCAGATGTAAATAAAGATTTCGCCGGTGGTAAAACAATTAGTTTTGGTAACGGTGATAACTATATGGAGGTCGGTTACGTATACGATAAAAACGACATTACCTTCGGTAATGGAAATGATATATTTATAGCTAAATCTATTGGTACAAAAGCACCTTCAAGCGGTACGATTGATATGGGCGATGGTAATGATGTTTTCTCTGTTAGCGGTTTATTAGCTCGACAAGAAGTTAAGCTTGGTGCCGGTGATGATATCGCTATCATGGGTGATCGTATTGAAACCGGTGCTGCTTGGGGAAGACTTGATGGTGGTGACGGTAACGATACCCTAGTTCTCACTAAGTCTGATGGCAAAGTTAGCTTACAGAATGTGTTGAACTTTGAGGTTATTGATTTAACTGCACCAACGGCACAAACTATCGGTGTGAGTAATGATTATTTCACTCAGCAGAATGACACCACGAAAGCTGTCTATATTAAAGGTGGTACAAATGATACCGTTGACTTTGGTGATAACGGTAAATACATTAATGGTACTAAATTTAAAGATGGTGGTGGAGCTATTAAATCTAATTGGAATTTCTGGGAAAAAACAGAATCTGATGTGGTGCACGATGGTGTGACTTATGATAAATATACCTATCGTACAGCAGCCGGAGATGTGAATGATGAGGCGGTATATATCCAACAAGGTATCCAAATCATCTAATTTGTTCACTAACGTTTAGTGATAAACCAAATCCCCTAAGGTTCTCCTTGGGGGATTTTTTTCAAACCAGGTATCGCTGCTTTGTTTTTTAATGAACCGATTTCAAATTTCTCAAGAAGAAGCCTATTTAGAATGGCAATTCAGTGAAGATTATCGCCGATATAAGTCAAAAGTAAGACGTTGGATATAAAAATGCGGTCAAAATGATCTGACCCCAAAAAGTTAGACCATTTAACAAATGGTTTGAGTTCGATATTGTATCGGGCTCAAGCCGTTTAATTTTAATTGTATTCGTTCCTCATTGTAATACCGTATATACTCCCTCACCGCTTGTGCAACCTCCTCGGCATTGTCAAAATGCTTACCATAGATACATTCCGTTTTCATCCGCCCGAAAAAGCTCTCCATCATCGCATTATCTAGGCAGTTTCCCTTTCTTGACATACTCTGCACTATGCCGTTTTCTTGTAAGATGCGTTGATACGCACACATTTGATATTGCCAACCTTGGTCCGAATGCAGTATCGGCTTCGCCTCTTTGGGTAATTTTTCGACCGCTTGTTGCAACATTACTTTCACTTGTTGCCAATTCGGGCTTCGACTGATAGCAACGCTGATGATTTCCGAGTTGAAGCAGTCTAAAATCGGTGAGACGTAACATTTACTGCCGTCTTTGGCTTTGATTTCCGTGATGTCGGTAAGCCATTTTTCGTTTGGTCGGGTTGTGGTGAAATCCCGTTGTAAGCGGTTTGGGGCGATGTTTCCGATTTCACCGCGATAGGCGGCGTACTTTCTCGCTTTTTTGCCCTTCACCTGTAGCCCCATTTGTTGGATTAAGTGTTGTACCCGTTTGTGATTAACGCCTTTCAATAACGCACTTACTCGGCGATAACCATACGCCGGATTTTCTGCTTTAATCCGCCTGATTTCCGCTTTAAGTGCGGTATTTTTATCCGCCTTCGGCTTTAAATGATAGAAAAACACACTACGAGACAAATTTGCCAATGAAAGCAAGATGTTAAGCGGAAACGTCCCTCTCAATCTTTGGATAATCGCCGCCGTTCGGCTTCTTCCTCCCGCATCACTTCGTCCAACTTTTTTAGAAATGCCACCTCCGCTTCAAGCTCCAAAATCCTTAACCGTAAGCGGTCTTCTTCGGTCTTCGGCGGCGGTGGCATTTTGGCGTATTTTGGTTTTTTCGGGGACATTGTCGGTCTTCCTTTCGGTTTGGGGTGTAAACCGTTTATACCGTCTTTTTCAAAGGCTTTCAACCATTGGCTGATAAGACCTGAATTACTTATGCCGAAATGGATTGTCGCTTGCCTTGCAGAGAAATCCCCTTTTTGAACGGCAAGGATGACTTGATATTTAAATTCAGCGGAATAAATGCGTTTGCCGGGCAATAGGGCAAGCCCTGCATTGCCTGAATGTTGATATTGGGTAATCCAACGTCTTAAGGTGGTGTCGGAAAGTTGAAATTGTTTTTTTGTAAGTGAAACATCTAAGTGATTTTTAAGATAAAAATCGATGGCTTGTTGTTTGAATGTTTGATTGTATTTGGTCATAAAATCTGCCCCTGACTAAGTTGGTTTATTTTGTCCAACTTTTGGGGGGCAGATCAAAATCGACCGCACTTTTTATCTTTTATTATTTATTTTGCACAGTTACAATCTGCCGTTTTCTTTTCAAAACGTTCGGAAACGTAATCCCAGTTTACGACATTCCAAAATTCTTTAATGTAGTCCGGACGGCGGTTTTGGAATTTTAAATAGTAAGCGTGTTCCCAAACGTCTAAACCGAGAAGTGGGAAACCTTCACAGCCGGCGACATCTTTACCCATTAACGGATTATCTTGATTGGCGGTGGAAACAACCGCTAATTTTCCTTCTTTGTTTAATACTAACCAAGCCCAGCCGGAACCGAAGCGGGTTGCCGCCGCTTTTTCAAATTCAGCTTGGAAGGCCTCAACAGAACCGAAATCACGCACGATTGCATCTTTTAATGCGCCCTGCAAGGTTGTGCCTTTTTTCAAGGATTTCCAAAATAAGCTGTGGTTTGCATGACCACCGGCATTATTGCGTAATGCGACACGTTTTTCAGCCGGTAATCTATCAAGATTTGCGACTAATTGACCCGGACACATTTCCAAAAATTCAGGTGCTAAACCTTCCAATGCTGCGTTTGCATTATTTACGTATGCTTGGTGGTGTTTACTGTGGTGAATTTCCATCGTTTGCGCATCAAAATGCGGTTCTAATGCATCGTAAGCATAACCTAATTCAGGTAGAGAGTAAGCCATAATTCGTTCCTTCTATAAAGTGAGTTTTCGTTTTGACTATTTCGGCTAATTTGATTTTAAACAGACAAAATCTAGCCAAAAGTGCGTGAATAGTAGCAGAAAATTTGATTTAGATCATTAAATGTTTTTTTATTCTGTTAATATTGAATATTTTTAGAAAGCTTGTTCTAAATCAATAAACCCTATAATCTACTTCTAAAGAGTTATCAGTTTTGCCTGTCTGAATCTCGTCAAATTTTTCCCTTGTGGTAGAATATCGCCAAATTTAACGTGATGATTTCCCTATGTTTAAGCTTCATACCTTGTCTGTTAAAAATCTTTCTTGCCGACGTGGCGAGCACTTGCTTTTTCAGGATCTTTCATGTGATTTCAGCAGCGGTGATTTTGTGCAAATCGAAGGACATAACGGTATTGGAAAAACGAGTTTATTGCGTATTCTGGCAGGGCTAGCGGAACAATCGGCAGGTGAAGTGCGGTGGGATTTTGAGCTTATTTCTAAGCAACGGGAAATTTATTACCAAGATTTGCTTTATTTAGGGCATCTTGCCGGTGTGAAACCGGAACTTTCAGCTTGGGAAAACTTGCAATTTTATCAACGTATTAGCCAAGCAGAGCAAGGTAATGATGTACTTTGGAAGGTATTAGAGAATGTGGGGTTATTAGGGCGTGAGGATTTACCCGCAGCGCAACTTTCAGCCGGTCAACAAAGGCGTATTGCTTTAGCGCGTTTATGGCTTTCTCAAGCCCCTTTGTGGATTTTGGATGAACCTTTTACTGCGATTGATAAAAAAGGGATCGGTATTTTGACCGCACTTTTTGAAAAGCACGTTGAACAAGGCGGTATCGTGTTACTGACCAGTCATCAAGATATACCGAGTTCGGCGTTAAAGAAACTTAATTTAGCCCATTATAAAATCATATAGAAAGGAATAGTTGATGATTTTCCTTGAAATTATTAAACGGGAATTACAAATTGCAATGCGCAAGCGGGCTGAAATTTTAAATCCGCTATGGTTCTTTTTAATTGTAATTACGCTGTTTCCTTTGGTTATTGGGCCTGATCCTAAATTACTTTCCCGTATTGCACCGGGGATAGCTTGGGTGGCAGCGTTACTTTCAGCTTTGCTTTCTTTTGAACGTCTTTTCCGCGATGATTTTATTGACGGTTCGCTTGAGCAATTAATGCTAATCCCGCAATCTCTTGCATTAACGGCATTGGCAAAAGTAACGGCACATTGGCTTTTAACCGGTTTGCCGCTGATTTTACTTTCCCCTATCGCTGCATTACTGCTTTCCCTTGAGGTGAATATTTGGTGGGCATTGGTGATGACTTTATTATTGGGTACGCCGATATTAAGTTGTATCGGTGCTATTGGTGTCGCTCTAACTGTAGGCTTGCGTAAAGGCGGTGTACTGTTAAGTTTGCTTGTCGTGCCTTTATTTATTCCCGTGTTGATTTTTGCCTCCTCCGTGTTGGAAGCGGCAAGTTTGAATGTTCCCTACAATGGACAACTTGCTATTTTAGGAGCGATGATGGTTGGTGCGATAACGCTTTCGCCTTTTGCGGTGGCGGCGGCATTGCGTATTAGTTTAGATAATTGATAAGCAAATGGCACGAAAGTGCGGTTATTTTTCTTTTGATTTTTTAAGGATCTTTTTATGTGGAAGTGGTTACATCCTTATGCGAAACCGGAGACTCAATATCGCATTTGTGGAAAATTGAGCCCGTTATTTGCGTTTCTTAGTTTGTTGTTACTTGGGATTGGGGTTATATGGGGCTTGGCTTTTGCGCCTGCGGATTATCAACAGGGAAATAGTTTCCGAATTATGTATGTACACGTGCCGTCGGCGATTTGGTCGATGGGGGTATATGGTTCTATGGCGATAGCGGCTGTGGTGGCGTTGGTATGGCAAATTAAACAGGCTCACTTGGCAATGATTGCGATGGCTCCCGTTGGTGCATTATTTACTTTTTTAGCCCTTGTTACCGGTGCTATTTGGGGCAAACCTATGTGGGGAACTTGGTGGGTGTGGGATGCCCGTTTAACCGCGGAATTGATTCTATTCTTCTTATATCTCGGTATTCTTGCGCTTTATTCCGCCTTTTCTGACAGAACGACCGGCGCAAAAGCGGCAGGGATTTTATGTATTACCACTGTGGTTATTTTGCCGATTATTCACTTTTCAGTGGAATGGTGGAACACTCTTCATCAAGGGGCAAGTATTACAAAATTAGAAAAACCGTCTATCGCCACACCAATGCTGATACCGTTAATTTTATGTATTTTCGGTTTTTTAACGCTCTATATTTGGCTTACTTTGGTGCGTTATCGTGTGGAATTATTAAAAGAAGATGCGAAGCGGCCGTGGGTAAAAGAATTGGCGAAAGAATTGAAGTAGTCCGAATTTGATTATGGGAGATGTATTATCCCTTAAGCGGATTGGTATTTTTTAGAGGGAAATGAGGAAGCAATGATGTTTTTCCAAACTTGGAGTGATTTTTTCAATATGGGTGGCTATGGGTTTTATGTCTGGCTGTCTTATGCGATTAGCTTTGTATCTATTGTTGTACTGATTGTACAAAGCGTGAAACAACGCAAGCAGGTGTTGCAAAACGTCCTGCGTGAAGTGCAACGCGAAGCCCGTTTACAACAAGCCGATAAGGAGAACACCCTATGAATCCGAGACGTAAATCAAGACTTAAATTAGTTGTTTTCGTTGTGCTTGGCATTGCTATTGCAAGCGGTTTGATGTTGTATGCTTTACGTCAAAACATTGACTTGTTCTATACACCGTCAGAAGTGATTGAAGGCAAAGATAACGATCCGAATAAAAAACCGGAAGTAGGGCAACGTATCCGAGTGGGCGGTATGGTTGTGGAGGGATCGGTCGTTCGTGATCCGAAAAGTCTAAAAGTGCGGTTCGATTTGAATGATATCGGACCTGCGATTAGCGTGGAATATGAAGGTATTTTGCCGGATCTTTTCCGTGAAGGACAAGGTATTGTAGCACAGGGTGTGCTGACAGAGCCGACAGTATTAACGGCAACGGAAGTATTAGCAAAGCATGATGAAAATTATGTGCCGCCTGAGTTGGATGAAAAAATGCAAAAAGTACATAAACCTATGGGTGTTGACGCTTCGGATTTAAAAGGCGAAAGCAACCGTGATCGTCAAGAAAAACAAGAAGGCGGGAAATGATTGCTGAATTAGGAAATTATGCGCTCGCACTGAGTTTAGCCGTTTCTTTAATGCTGGCTATTTTTCCTCTGTGGGGGGCGGAAAAAGGTCATGCGCAGTTGATGGCGTTGGCGCGCCCGATGACTTACGGCTTATTTGTTACGCTCACTATTGCCTTTATCGCATTATTTTATTTGTTTGCCGTAAATGATTTCAGTGTGCAATATGTGGTGAATAATTCTAACAGTACGTTGCCGATCTATTATCGTCTGTCTGCGGTTTGGGGATCACACGAAGGCTCTTTATTACTTTGGATTTGGTTGCTCACCTTATGGTCTGCTGCAGTAGCATTATTCAGTAAACATTTGCCGCAAGAAGCTGTAGCCCGTGTACTGGGTATTATGGGCATTATCAGCGTGGGTTTTGTCTTATTCGTGCTGTTTACTTCAAACCCATTTACCCGCACTTTTCCTAATTTCCCTGTGGACGGTAAGGAACTTAATCCGATGTTGCAGGATGTCGGCTTAATTTTCCACCCTCCTTTACTTTATATGGGCTATGTGGGTTTTTCCGTCGCCTTTGCTTTTGCGATTGCCTCCTTAATAACCGGCAAATTGGATTCCGCTTGGGCGCGTTGGTCCCGCCCTTGGACACTTGCCGCCTGGGTATTTTTAACACTAGGGATTGTGCTTGGATCTTGGTGGGCATATTACGAACTCGGTTGGGGAGGCTGGTGGTTTTGGGATCCGGTAGAAAACTCCTCTTTTATGCCTTGGCTGGCCGGCACGGCATTGATTCACTCGCTTTCAGTAACGGAAAAACGGGCTTCTTTTAAAGCTTGGACCGTATTGCTTGCGATTTTAGCTTTTTCCCTTTGCTTGCTCGGTACGTTTTTGGTTCGTTCAGGAATTTTGGTTTCGGTACACGCTTTTGCTTCCGATCCTACACGCGGTCTATATATTCTGGCTTATTTAATAGTTGTCATCGGGGGATCTCTTGCGTTGTATGCCTACAAAGGTAGTCAAATTCGTTCGCGCGATAATGCGGAACGCTATTCTCGCGAAAGTATGTTGTTACTGAATAATATCTTATTAATGACCGCACTTTGCATCGTATTTTTGGGCACATTATTGCCGCTTGTGCATAAACAGTTAGGTTTAGGAACGATCTCAATCGGTGCCCCGTTCTTTGATCAAATGTTTTTGATTATTATGACGCCATTTGCATTGCTACTCGGTATCGGACCACTAGTGAAATGGCGACGTGATCAATTCTCCGCAATCCGTATGCCGGTAATAATAAGTCTGATTGTTATGTCGGTTGCAGGTTTTGCCTTGCCTTATTTCTTGCAAGATAAAATCACCGTAAGTGCGGTGCTTGGTTCAATGATGACGGTTATTATCGTTTTATTGGCATTGTATGAATTACAACAACGGGCAACCTATCGTGAATCATTTTTCACCGGAGTGCGTAAACTATCCCGCTCTCATTGGGGTATGTTGTTTGCGCATTTAGGCGTAGCAATGACGATATGGGGCATTGCCTTTAGCCAAAACTTTAGCGTAGAACGGGATGTACGTATGAAAGTAGGCGACAGTGCGCAAATCGGTCATTATGAGTTCAAGTTTACCGGTGTAAGTGATGTTAATGGTCCAAACTATATCGGCGGTAAGGCGCAAATTGATATTACCGAAAATGATAAACCTGAAGCGGTTTTATTTGCAGAGAAACGTTTTTACACGGTAAGTCGTATGTCTATGACGGAGGCGGCAATTGACGGCGGTTTCACGCGTGATCTTTATGTGGCGCTTGGGGAAAAACTTGATGATGATTCTTGGGCATTGCGTTTGTACTATAAACCTTTTATTCGCTGGATTTGGATTGGCGGGTTATTTATGGCATTAGGTGGATTATTATGTATGTTTGACCGACGTTATCGCTTTAATTCATTATTGAAAAAATAATACCGGTGAATGAAATAAGGTTTTAATCATCATATTTTAGATTTATGTGTGGGGTTTTAAATCTCCACGTTCTGTAACAGGTCGTAAAGTGCGGTAAAAAATGAAAAAGAAATTACTCATTCCTCTTGTTCTCTTTTTGGCGGTGGCAATGATGTTTCTTGTGCAGCTTAATCGTAATGCGCAAGGGGAAGATATAAAAGCGTTAGAATCGGCGTTAATGGGGAAACCTGTACCGATTAAAAATTTAACGGAGCTTTTTGAAAATAAAACTTACGGTAAAGAACTGTTTCAACAAGGAAAACCGATTTTACTCAATGTGTGGGCGACTTGGTGTCCGACTTGTTATGCGGAACATCAATATTTAAATAAACTGGCACAGCAAGGGGTAACGATCATCGGTTTAAATTATAAAGATGACAGTACAAAAGCCGTGAAATGGTTGAAAGATTTAGGCAATCCGTACCAAGTTGTGTTAAAAGATGAAAAAGGTGCTTTGGGGCTTGATTTAGGCGTGTATGGCGCACCGGAAACCTTTATTGTAGATGGCTCGGGTGTGATTCATTATCGTTTAGCCGGTGATGTCAACGAAAAAGTCTGGATACAAACCTTGAAACCGATTTATGACAAATTGACGGGGCAAACACAATGAGAAAATTAAGTATTTTTTTGACCGCACTTTTCTTTAGCTCGGTTGCATTTTGTGCGATTGACGTATTAAATTTCGCCTCACCACAACAAGAAAGTGATTATCACCAACTCACACAATCATTGCGTTGCCCTCAATGTCAAAACAATAATATTGCGGATTCTAATGCGACAATAGCGGTTGATATGCGTAACAAAGTATTTGAATTATTGCAGGAAGGCAAATCGAAAAATGAAGTGGTGGATTACATGGTGGCGCGTTACGGCAATTTTGTCACCTATGATCCGCCGATAACGGCTGCTACGCTCATTCTATGGATTGCGCCGTTATTTTTAATCGTATTTGGCGTAATCGTCTTATTAAAACGCAAACCGAAAGCCCAAAGTGCGGTTAAATCCGACACTGTTTTAACGGAAGAAGAGAAGACGCGTTTAGTGGAATTATTAAATCAAAAGGATAAATAGAATGTATTTTGTATTAAGCCTGATCACAATCACTTTGATGGTAGCATTCATTTGTTTTTATCCTTTACTGCGTCAATTTAAGGTTAAAAATGAACAAAAACGTGATGAATTAAACAAAGCATTATATTTTTCACGCTTGCAAGAGATTGAACGGGAGGATTCGCAAGGTTTAGTGGAAAATGCGGCACAACTAAAACAAGAGTTGCAAAAAACTTTATTGGATGATGTCCCCTCTCTGCAAGAAACCTCTATTCAATTCGGAAAATCCTACGGGAAAATTTGGTTTGTTTCCGGCTTGCTTGCTTTAGGAATTATTGCCGGCACAGCTTACTTTATGGTCGGAGCTTGGCGAGCGGAATCGATGCTTGAACAAACTTATGCAAAATTGCCGTATTTTTATGAACGAATGAAAGAAGAAGAGACAAATCCGCTTTCTGAAGTGGAAATGCAGCAATTTTCTACCGCACTTCGTATTGATTTACAGAAAAATTCAACCGATGCTAAAAAGTGGTGGCTGCTTGGTCAAATCGGAATGAATTTAGGTGATGCACGCTTAGCCTTTGATAGTTATCAAAAAGCACATAAGCTTGATCCTGAAAATTCACAATACAAACTTGGCTATGCACGCGTATTGATGTTTTCTGAGGATACGACTGATAAATTGAAAGGAAGTGATTTATTACGTGAAGTTATTCGTAAAGATCATACTAATATTGAAGCGCTCAGTTTATTGGCTTTCCGTTATTTTGAAACGGAAGATTACAAAATGGCGGCTGTAACTTGGGCTATGATGTTACGCTTAATGCCAAAAGACGATAAACGTATCCCATTGATTGAAAAGAGTATTCGTGCAGCCCGCGACGCTTTGGAAACGCAAGAGCAGGAAAAATCAAAAAGTATCACACCACAGAAAAATTGATATTGAAATAATATTGTAATAGTTTGGATTTAAAATTTTGTTGCGTCAAATTAAGTCCTTTTAAAAGTTAGCCCAACATGAAAGAACTATTTAGAATTGACTAATATTTCCTTTTTCAGAGGATATATTGAGAAATGAGTGAAGTTATTTAGTGAATGATAATCTCGTTATCGACATTTATGTATTGATAAATTAACTTTAATGAGGTATTTTTCACTAAGAAAGGGAGTAATTTACTCATAAAGTTTGAGCGAATTAGTGGTTATAAAAGGACTGTATGTATGAGTTGTCGTAAAAAAATAAATATTTCCCTTTTGCTATTTTCTACTTTATCGGCTTTTTCTTTTTCAACTTTTGCGAATACAACACAAGCTACGGATAAAAACGCAGAATATACAAGAAGTTTAACCCGCTATGTTGATTCCAGAACTCAAGAAACTTTAGAACCGGAAACCTCACTCCAAGACACTAAAAAATTAGCCGGTAGCATTGAGTTTTCGGTTTATGTTGTGAATGAAGAGTTTTCTTCTCACAGTATTTTTGTTTCCAATGCCGGGGTATGTGATGGCTTTCAAAGCAGCTATGGTGTGGATTTTACGAATACGACCAGTAATTATGTAAAGCGTGGAGATAAGAGCCAGTATTACGGTGGAATTACAGGTGCTTCAATCTATAAAGAAAGAAATTCTACAAATTTGAGGTATGCACCTGTTTATGTGATTAATAACGCTGAATTAGAGAAAAAAATTCGTAAACGGGAAGAAGAAAAAATTGAGCAAACCGTTAAGGATAAAATTGATACAAGTAAGCAGTTTTTGGACAAAACAATTTGTAAACCGGGTAAAAAATGAAAAAATTATTGATGACATTTCCTATAGTGTTTCTTGTCGCTTGCAGTTCAACGCAACCTCAACAAGATAATGGTATCTATGATATGAAAACGGTTCAAGAGTATCAGGCTCGCGTTGCGAGCGGAAATACGGTAACCGCAGAACAGAAAGCAAATGCTGCAAGAGATATTGATGATCCGATAAAAGTAAATGCGAGTGATTCCCGACCTAAAGTGCGATATCGTCAATCTGTACCGGTTGTGGTTATGCCAAGTGTCGGATTTGGTTATTATCGTGGCTATCATCACCGTTATTGGTAACAAGAAGTCGTTTATCTCTAAAAACAACAGACCGCACATAAAGTGCGGTCTGTTTTTATCGAATTTTCGGTATTATGTGTCAGTTGCACAAAGAGAATTTTATCTCCAATATTTCTTAGGGTAGGGTGTCGTTAGGCGAAGCCGTAATGGACCAAGTAATTTACCACTCTCCTATACCTTGAATTTCGGTTGTCAGCCTTGCTCATATTATATGGGAGGATTTTTCCACCGCTCAATCTCTTTGATTTCATATGCCTAGCGTATGGTTTTTATAGATAGACATTGTCTTATTTATAAATTAAAACCGACAAGATAAAGTTTGTCGGTTTTTAGAGAAAAAACCTAGTATAATTTGAATAAAATAGAGTTAAGTCATTTATCTGGATTTATTGACCATTATTTCAATAACTTGACGATCTGTATATTGCATACTATGTGAGGCAATATTGCACAAGTTATTAATGGAACGATCGATATCATGTTCAACAATCCCTTCATCTCCGGTTACACGCATACCATCTAATGCCATTAGCATTGATTTATAACTTGATGTTACACTGGTCGAGACTTTCATCGCACAGCTATTTGCTGCTCCGTCACAGATAATACCGCTAATATCGCCGATCATGCTGCTGATAGCCATACTAATACAATCAAATTTTCCCGTCAGTAGCCAAGTAATACCGGCACAACTTCCCATTGCAGCAGTAGTCGCTGCGCAAAGTGCGGATAATTTCGGTAATTTACTGTGAATGTAAATTGCCATTAAATGTGATAAAAATAGTGCACGAATTTTTTGTTCTTCCGAGGCGTGCACATGACGAGCAACTACGACGATCGGCATAGTAGCCGTAATTCCTTGATTACCCGAACCGGAGTTACTCATTGCCGGTAAATTTGCGCCTCCCATTCTGGCATCAGATGCTGCAACCGTTTCAATAACTATACGATTGAGTAAATCATCGCTTAGTAGTTTTGCTCCGATTTGTTTTTGTAATGTACGCCCTATATGTAAACCATAGTCAGTACGTAATCCTTCTTGAGAAAGAGTAGAATTAAGTTTTTCAGCCTCTTTAATGAAGGAAATATCCGCCAATGGTACTTCCATTGAAAAATCAAAGATGTCTTTAGCTGAAAGTGCGGTGAAAATTTCCTGTAGATTTTCAGTTTCTACAGCACAAGATTTACTAAATAACACATTGCCGTTTTTCTCAATATAAATCACATTGGTGTGATGGGCGGCAACGCAAACTTTTACCCAATCTGTTTGATGATATAAACAAGCTTCAGAATATAAGATATGTTTGGTTTCTAACATTGAAACCTGTACTTTATTGTCACACAACATTTGTTTGGCTTGTATAACTTGATTAGCTGTAATGGATTTTAACACCTCTAACCCTGCATTCGGATCTCCGCCAATCGCACCAATTGCCGCTGCCATAGGTAACCCCACAGTGCCTGTACCAGGTACTGTTACCCCCATGCCGTTTTTCATTAAATTCGGCGAAACTCTGGCTTCGATACGCTCGGGTAGATATCCTAAATGTTGGCGGGCAATGGCAGCAGCTAACGCAAGGGATATAGGCTCAGTACAACCTAAGGCTGGTACGACTTCTTTTTTTACTATGTTAAGAACAGATTGTTTAATATTGCCTAGATGCTGTTTCATAGTTGACTCCTTTATCCTAAAAATGCGAGGAATGGGGAAATACATAATAAAATGCCTGTAACGATAATAATATATAAAGCCATCCCTTTATATTTAGCTAAATCAGGAACTTTATAAACGAGATAGGCAGGAATCAAGCAACCCACAAGACCAAATATCGGACTACAAATAGAGGTAAAACTCAAGACAGGTGCATTTAGAACGATAGCCCCCCAAGCCAATAAAATTGCGAAGAACATAATACCTTTTTGGACATATTTGGTATTAATTTTTTCTGCTGGAAATTTTCTGAGCAATAAATTCATTATTATGCCCTGTGTGGCTTCTCTAAAACCTAAATACACACCAAAGAATGCTGTCATAACAGCAAAGATATTTAACGCAACACCAACATAAGTTGCCCAAGAACCGGGAAAAAATTTTGCAGCAATGGCAAGAGCGGAAATATTTTGTTCATAGGCTTGCACGGCTTCATCGCGTCCCATTGCTAAGGTAAAGGAAACTGCATAGAAAAACACGGTAATAAAAAGAATGGCAAAAGCAATATTCATAGCTCGTAAGGCTTTATAGCGAGCTACCTCAATGGATTTTTCCCGTGAACGATAAGAAATAACCATTGGACTAAGAGTCTGGATAAATAAAATTGAGGTTAAGGTAAAGGGGAGTGTGATAATGGCATTTTTAATTAATTTTCCTAACGGTGGTAGCGCACCGATATTATGTAAATGCCACATTCCGACCATAGCTAATCCTAGTGCTGCGACAACAAATAATTTAGACAACACCATAAAGCTGGAAATTTTAAATAATAATTGCTCCCCACGTGATGAAATAGCGACAAGAATACAGATTAAAATTAAACCGTAAAATGGATTTTCAGATAGTAAGCTATCTGTTACACCAAAGGTTTGAAGATAAGATGCGCTATCGTTAGTGATTGCGGTGGAATAAACAAACATCCAGATAACTAACATAACGAAATATAATGCCCCTAGAAAAATTCCCCAGTTTTTACCTAAATAACCACTAATCACACTTGGGTAATCTTTGCACTCAGGTGAGGCAGCTAATGTATTAATAAATAAACGTTGAAATAAATACATGGCAGGGTATCCAATGGCAGACGAGAGTAAAAATACCCACATTCCCATTAACCCAACTTGTACCGGTAAGAAAACAATACCGGCACCTATTGCCATACCGATACTCATAACAATCCAACCGAAGTCTACTGCATCAAATTTTATGGCCGATCGCCATTCTTGCTGAGAGAGTTTGTGGCTCATAGTTAGCTCCTTTAATGTATTAATAGTTATTGCGATTTAAATTCTCTAAGATGTTTATAAATGGTATGAGAGGTTAAATTTAATTTCTCAGCAATCACAGCTACCGCTTCTTTTAATTCAAAAATACCATTTTCAAATAAATGCAGAATAATTGCTTTTTTATAACCTTTTGATTGTTTAGATAATTTTTTTTCTACTTCTAGACAAGCATTAGCAAAGGTTTCATTAATTAAATCGGATGTATTGTTAATAAAGTTTTCATTTTTAAATGCCTGTCCCATATCTGTTGGTGGTATTAAAGCGGTGATGATTTTGTCCATGGGATAAGACAGATTCAAATTAATGCAAAATAGCCCTATCGGATTACCTTTTGTACCTATAATGATGTGTGTAGTGGATTTAATTAATTGACCGTTAGAAAGGTGAGAGAAATAGGTTTGTTGAGTAACGGAACGATCTTTTTGGTAAACTTTAAGTAACTGTAATCCTTTATCAGTAATCGGTGAACCAACTTTTCTACCGGTATGAAAGCCATTGATAATTTTTATCACTGAATTTTCAAATTGACTAAGAGAATGGATCACTATCTCGCAGTATTCTCCAAGTAAATTGGCTATAGAGTGACTCAGTGAAAAATAAGAAAACATGATCTGGCGATCGTAATCCGACAAATAATCAAGGTTAGTATTCATAATCTTGTATCTCCATTTTTGTACAAAATTATAACGATTATAGATTTTGGTCAAGTAAATTTAACTATAGTGTGTTTTTAAGTTTAAATTATTTGACTTTGATCATGCCTTTTGCAAAAAGGAACTCTCCTAGATAATAAAAATCATCAAGGATAATTCCGAATAGGGAAGTGTAGACTAAGTCGGTACAAACAAAGTCATCCGATAGAATTTTTTTGTGATAGGAATGGTTGCACGTTTATCCATTAAGGCCAACATACCGAACTTCCACCCAAAGAATGTTATCCATAATTGATATTCAATTTTTGGGAAGTGAGGGATTTAACGTTGTTTTAGGAGTTTATCAAGATATCTGATAGATCATTTATATTTTATTGGTAGTTCTTTGTAGACTTGCTTTCCATATTAATAATCAAACTATATATCGGAAGGGCTTAATTTTATTTGAGAAATAAAGGTTTATTACAGTTATTGTATTTGTATCGTTAAATATGATTTCTAACGCTATGCATCTTATATGATGGCTTAAGCTGGAAGGACTGTCTTTTGTAGCTTAAGGACCTTGCACTATATGATATTATTTCAGATTTATGTATTTGTTACAAAGCCCAACGCCCTCCTACATAATAAAAGTGCGGTCAAAAAATTGAATGAATATTAAATCTAGCGATTTAAAACCATTTTATTTCGCCGAAGAGCAGAAATTAAATAAAAACGCTCTGTACTAAAATCATATAAAAAATTGTTCCCGCCGCAATGGAAAGAAACATATTCTTTTTCCAAAAATGTAATACCAGAACCAATATGCCGGCGAGAAAATCCGGAATACCATGATGTCCATTAAAAATATCAATATTTTTATAACAATATATGACTAACATCCCGAACATCGCTGCCGGAAAGACTTTGCCTAGATAGCGAATATATTCAGGAATCGGTCTATTAGCCGGAAAAATCCAAAACGGTAATAAACGGGTAAGCTGTACCGCTAATATACACACGCCGATAGTAATAATTTGTTCGGTTAAGGTCATTTTAATGCCTCCAATTTTGTCTTTAATTTCGGGCGGCGTATTGTTAAAACAATCCAAATACCGATTAAAGTAGGAATAAGAAAATGTTCTTTTCCGACAATAAGTAATGAGACAAATGCGATACCCACACCGATTAAAGAACTTTCATGGGATTTTTCTTTCAACCAATTTTCAGCAAAAATAACCAAGAAAAGTGCAGTCATCGCAAATTCTACCCCTTTCAAATCTATCGGCAGAATTTCACCGAATAAATTCCCAATGGTCCCACCAATCACCCAGTAAATATGTAGATATAAACTGACAAAAAACATATACCAGCCTTTATCTAAGTGCGGTGGAATTTTTGCCATATAATTAAGAGAAAAGGATTCATCAACCAATGAACTGATTAAATACCAACGCTTTTTACCAAGTTGTGCTCCGTACTTTTCTAACATTGAAATGGCATAAAAAATTTGACGACCACTCACCATTAATGTAATCAGGAATACACTTAATGGAGAAAAGGGTGCGATCAATGCTCCCGCCGCAATAAATTCTACGGAGCCGGCATAAATTAGTAATGTCATCAACATAGGATATAAAACGCCGAAACCAAGGGCTTTCATATAAATGCCGTAGGCTATTCCAAGGAAAAGAAACCCTGTAATCATTGGAACACTGTAAGGAAATGCCGCCTTAGCCGCCTCACGAATAGAATGTTGAAAGGGAAAATTCATTGATTATCTCTCACTCTAAAACGGATAAGCCGGGTAAGGTTGAAAAACTTTGCGATTTAACCGTTTGATAAAAATCCTCTAAATAAGCAATGCCTTCATCTTCCTTACGAATCGCTGCGTACAAATTACTATATAGTCCTTCAGGTGTTACTTTTCTCGCCACGACATAGCTTTTTTCTAAATAGGGCAATGCAGCCCAGTAAGGCACTGTTGCTATTCCTCGACGGCTAGCAACCAACTGAATCATCGCAATAGTCAGCTCCGTTGTACGGCGTACAGGATTGATGCCTTTTGGCTTTAATACTTTACGCAGTAAATCCAACATATCGTCCGGTACAGGATAAGTCACCCAAGTTTCATCCGCAAAATCTTCTGCCTCCCAAATTTCTTTAGCTGCTAACGGATGATCTTTTGAGCAAATTCCCACCATTTCATAAGAAAAAAGCGGTTTAAAAAGCACGTCATCATTAGCCTCAATTTCAGATACAATCACACTATCAGCTCGATGAGAAAGCAATAATCCGATCGGATCCGTATGAAAACCGGATACAATATCCAATTCAACTAAAGGCCAATGCTCCCGAAATTCATCCATTGCCGGCATTAACCAATCAAAACAAGTGTGGCACTCCACTGCAATACGCAATTGTCCGGCATCGCCATGTTTTACCCGAATCAAATCCCGCTCTGCATCAATAACTTTGGGTATCACTTCATTTGCAAGACGAATCAGACGCTCTCCCGCAGTGGTAAAGCATAAGGGATTACTTTTACGCTCGAATAAAGGCAAGCCAAATTGCTCTTCAATTAACTTTATTTGATGAGAAAGTGCAGATTGAGTGAGATAAACCCGTTTAGCAGCAGCGGAAACACTGCCTGTTTCTTTTAAGGCAAGGAGCGTTTTAAGATGTCGAATCTCAAGAAATGTGGGTTTCATTAGAAAAAACATAAGAATTGAAAAATAAATGCGCCATATGATACTCCAAAATGAAAAAAATTAAAGTAAGAAGCCCGCTCTATCAAAGATAGAAAAGGGCTAATAAAAACAATATGTAACGAAAAATACAAAGGATCTAAGTTTCAGATTAATACACTCATACCTCATTAAAAACATCATTATGTTAAAAAAATGTGAAATAGCTCATATTTTCAAAAGAAAACGATTGCGTCTCCTAAAAAACCAGTATATTTTGTGAAAGTTGCATCACAACATCCCAAAAGTTTCTACTAATAAGAGGGCTTATCTATGAAAACTATCTCAAAAAAATATTCCGCTTTTTCTCTTGCAGCAGTATTAGCAATGGGGGCAGTATCTGCACAGGCTGCAGAAAAATTTGTCACTATCGGTACTGGTGGACAAACAGGGGTTTATTATGTTGTTGGACAATCTATTTGTCAGCTGGTTAATCGTGATACGGCAAAAACACAAATTAAATGTAATGCCCCCTCAACAGGCGCATCAGTTGCGAATTTAAACGCAATCGCCGCTAATCAAATGGAAATGGGGATTGCACAATCCGATTGGCAATATCACGCTTATAACGGCACAAGTTCTTTTGAAGGTAAGAAGAACGATAAACTTCGCGCAATTTTTTCTATTCACCCCGAGCCGTTTACCCTGATGGCTCGTGACGATTCTGCGATTCAACAATTTGATGATTTAAAAGGCAAACGGGTAAATGTCGGTGATCCCGGCTCCGGTACGCGTGCCACAATGAATGTCATTTTGGCGGCAAAAGGTTGGTCTGATAAAGAATTTAAAGTCGCTTCTGAATTAAAACCGTCAGAAATGGCCTCGGTAATGTGTGATAACAATTTAGATGCGATTACTTATAACGTCGGTCATCCAAACGGTGCATTAAAAGAAGCTGCCGCCTCCTGTAATGCTCATCTCGTTCCAATTACAGGTGCGGAAATTGATAAATTGGTTGCCGATAATCCTTATTACGCCAAAGCAACGATTCCGGGCGGATTATATAAAGGAACGGATAATCCGGTAGAAACCTTTGGAGTTTATGCAACTTTAGTTACCTCCGCCGATGTTGATGCAGACAGTGTTTATGCCGTAGTGAAAGCGGTATTCGATAATTTCGATCGCTTCAAACGATTACATCCGGCGTTCGCTAACTTAAAAGAAGATGAGATGATCAAAAATGCCTTGTCTGCGCCTTTGCATGAGGGAGCAATTCGTTATTATAAAGAGCGGGGTTGGTTAAAATAATCCGTTTTATTTAGTATTTAGGCAGGCTATTCCCTGCCTTTTTCAGTTTACCGACTAATATTTTATTTTCGGAGGGTTTTATTATGTCACTAAAATCTGAAAAAATAGATTATGACGATCTGCAAGATATGGTGGCATCGAATGATGCAGGTGGACGAAATCCCAAAGGTTTTACAAAAAAATTGATTATAATTACCGCCATTTTATGGTCTGTATTCCAGCTTTATTACACTTCACCTTTCCCATTTTGGTTACAAGAGATCATTCGAACTTGGGGCTGGGAATTAAATGTCGTCATTGATGACACCAAAGCCCGCTCAATTCACTTGGCTTTTGCGCTATTTCTCGCTTATTTGGCATTCCCCGCCTTCGCCAATTCGCCCAAGCAAAGAGTTCCTTATCATGATTGGCTATTTGCATTATTAGGCGCATTTTTAGGAACTTATTATATTTTCTTCTATGAAAGTCTGGTTACCCGCTTTGGTGCGCCCAATACGCAAGATATTATTGCCGGTTGCTTAGGCGTATTGCTATTACTTGAGGCCTGTCGTAGAAGTCTTGGATTACCATTAGTTATTATTGCCTCGGTATTCTTGTTATATAACTATTTCGGTCAGTTTCTGCCTACCAATTGGATTATCAGCCATCGCTCAGGTTCACTATCGCAAATGGTTAATCAACAATGGATAACTACCGAAGGAGTATTCGGTGTAGCCTTGGGGGTGTCAACCAAATATGTATTTTTATTTGTTCTATTCGGTGCATTGCTAGATAAAGCCGGTGCCGGCAACTATTTCATTAAAACCGCTTTCGCCTATTTAGGGCATTTACGTGGCGGCCCGGCTAAAGCGGCGGTCGTTTCTTCCGGTTTAACCGGATTGATTTCCGGTTCTTCTATTGCCAATGTCGTTACTACCGGTACTTTTACCATTCCTATGATGAAACGGGTCGGTTTTTCTGCTGAAAAAGCCGGTGCGGTTGAAGTTGCCTCATCGGTAAACGGACAAATTATGCCTCCGGTCATGGGGGCTGCCGCATTTTTAATGATTGAATATGTCAATATGCCATATAGCCAACTCATTACTCATGCCGCATTACCCGCTTTAATTTCTTATATCGCCCTAGTTTATATCGTACACTTAGAAGCCTTAAAAATGAATCTAAAAGGCTTACCTCGCACAGACCAACCCGGTCCTATTTTAATTATTTTATTGAAAATAATGACCGCACTTTTGGTGGTTATCGGGTTAAGTCTTGCAACTCATTTGGGGTTGGGTTGGATAAAAATCATCACGCCCGATTACGCCTTCCTTATCGTCTGCTTATTACTCAGCGTCATTTATTTATTATTAATCCGTCGTGTCGCTGCATTTCCCGATTTGGAAATTGATGATCCCAATGCGCCAATTGTTCAACTCCCTTCCGCCAAACCAACCGTCAATGCCGGTTTACATTTTTTAATTCCGGTTATTATACTCATTTGGTGTTTAATGGTGGAAATGCTCTCTCCCGGATTATCCGCATTTTGGGGAACAATTGCACTAGCGGTAATTTTGGTAACTCAAAAACCGTTATTGCATTATTTCCGTAACCAACCGGTAAAAAAATCCCAATTTATTGAAGGTTTCAATGCGTTGATACAAGGTTTAGAAACCGGAGCCAGAAATATGATTGGCATCGGAATCGCTACCGCAACCGCCGGTATTATCGTGGGCGTGGTTTCTCTAACCGGATTCGGTGTTCAACTATCCGGTATTATTGAAGCATTATCAATGGGTAACATCGTGCTTATGCTGATTTTGGTTGCCGTGTTCAGCCTCATTTTAGGAATGGGTTTACCGACTACCGCCAACTACATTGTGGTCTCATCATTAATGGCATTGGTCATTGTTGAAGTGGGAAAACAAAACGGTTTAATCGTTCCATTGATTGCGGTGCATTTATTCGTGTTTTATTTCGGTATTATGGCAGATGTGACACCACCTGTCGGATTAGCCTCTTTTGCCGCCGCAGCGGTATCCGGCGGAAATCCGATAAAAACAGGTATGGTGGCATTTTTTTATAGTCTAAGAACAGCTATCTTACCGTTCCTCTTTATTTTTAATACCGATTTATTATTGATTGATGTTAGTTGGGCAAAAGGGACATTGGTTGCTATCGTATCAACCTTAGCTATACTGGCATTTACTGCCGCGACAATGAATCACTTTTTAATAAAAAATAAATGGTGGGAAACCTTGTTACTCATTCTAGGTGCATTCATCGTTTTCCGTCCCGGTTTTTTTATGGAATATATTTCACCGACTTCACGCCATATTGAACCGATACACTTGGAACAAGAATTAGAGAAAACGCCTGTCGGACAAAATATTCTCCTTAAAGTATCCGGTACCAACCCTTATGGCAAAGAAATTGCATTTTATTCGCAACTCTCAGTGCCTGAAGGAGAAAATAGTGAACAACGTTTACAAAAACTAGGATTAACGCTACTAAATACACAAGAAAAAATTGAAATAGAAGGAAAACAAATTGATAAAATCATCATTGATATGGTTGAAGTAGATTCCCTTGCAGCAAAAGCCGGTTTAAATTGGGATCAAACCATTATCGACGTATCCCTACCTATGGTTTCTTTAGCAAAAGAATGGATGTTTATACCGGGCTTATTAATTATTGCTATTGTCGGCTGGAATCAACGTCGCCGAAAAAAACATACACATTAATACCCTATAAAAGTGCGGTCGGTTTTTCGGTTATTTTTAATCTTTGAAACTACCGCACACAAACAAAAAGGACAAAATTATGTATAACAAATTGTTGTTAGCGATTGATCTCAACAACCCTAAAGGATCACAATTTGTCATTGAAAATGCCTTACGTCTCACCGCCCAAATACAGGATCCCGTATTTCGGGTGGTAACGATTGTAGAACCCGTTGATGACAGTTTTATCTCTGCATTTTTACCTAAAAACTTTGATAAATCCGTCATTGAAGAAGTAAATAAGGCACTACACGAATTTACCCAAAAATATTTTCCACCTAACGCCAAAGTTCAACACATTGTCGCTCACGGCACGGTTTACGAAGAACTTAACCGTATTGCTGATGAAAAAGATGTTGATTTAATCCTTATGCTCGCCAGTAGCAAACCTAACGCAAAAGGATTAAGCAACAACACAAGAAGGGTAGCAAAATACGGCAGTAAACCGGTTTTAATTCTAAAATAAAAAAAGTTCCCGTTCGACAAATGATCTGCCCCCCAAAAGTTGGACGAAATAAACCAACTCAGTCAGGGGTAGATTTTTATGACCAAATACAATCAAACATTCAAACAACAAGCCATCGATTTTTATCTTGAAAATCACTTAGATGTTTCACCTACAAAAAAACAATTTTAACTTTCCGACACCACCTTAAGACGTTGGATTGCCCAATATCAACATTCAGGCAATGCAGGGGGGGGGCGTATTGCACCGCAAACGCATTTACGCCGCTGAATTTAAATATCAAGTCATTCTTGCCGTTCAAAAAAGGGATTTCTCTGTAAGGTAAGCGACCGTCCATTTCGGCATAAGTAATTCAGGTCTTATCAGCCAATGGTTGAAAGCCTTTTGAAAAAGACGGTATAAACGGTTTACACCCCAAACCGAAAGGAAGACCGACAATGTCCCCGAAAAAATCAAAATACGCCAAAATGCCTCCACCGAAGAAGACCGTTTACGGCTACGGATTTTAGAGCTTGAAGCGGAGGTGGCATTTCTAAAAAAGTTGGACGAAGTGATACGGGCGGAAGAAACCGAACAGCGGCGATTATCCAAAAATTGAGAGCCTCTTTTCCGCTTGACATCTTGCTTTCAGTGACAAATTTGCCCCGTAGTGTGTTTTTCTATCATTTAAAGCTCAAAATGGATAAAAATCTCGCGCTTAACGCGGAAATTCGTCGGATTAAATCGAAAAATCCGGAATATGGTTATCGCCGTGTGAGTGCATTATTGAAAGGGGTTAATCACAAACGGGTACAAAGATTAATACAACAAATGGGATTGCAAATGAAAAGCAAAAAACGAGAAAATACTGTGCTTACCGTGGCAATATTGGCAAAATCGCACCAAACCGCTTACAACGGGATTTTACCGCGACCCGACCGAACGGCTCACGGATATCACGGAAATCAAAGCCAAAGACGGCAGTAAGTGCTATGTCTCATCGATATCAGACTGCTTCAACTCAGAGATAATCAGCGTTGCCATCTGCCGTAGCCCGAATTGACAACAAGTGGAGACGATGTCACGACAAAGCGATAAGGGAATATATTCGCTATTATAATGAGGAGCGGATACAATTAAAATTAAAGGGTTTGAGCTCGGTACAATATCGAACTCAAACCCTTTGCTAAACTGTCTAACTTTTTGGGGTAGATCAAAATGGATGGGGAATTTAACTTTCTGATGCTAGAATCCTAGCGTTTTACCATCTGGATTACGCGGATCGGAGTAACCATAGAATCCCCCATCTCTAGCCTGAATAATTTGTACTCTTCCCATTGGTGCTTTAAGTTTAACCTTATGACCTTTATCTCTTAGTATAGCTAACGTGTCGGGACTAATTCCTTCTTCAATACGTAATTCATCAGGAAGCCACTGATGATGAACTCTTGGTGAAACAATTGCTTCTGCCGGATTCATACCATGATCAACCACGTTAGAAATACTCTGTAAAACTGTTGTGATAATACGTGCGCCACCCGGACTACCTGTAACCAACCAAGGTTTATTATCTTTCAAAACTAAGGTTGGTGTCATTGAAGAAAGCGGACGTTTTTTAGCCTCGATCGCATTCGCAGTCCCACCGATTAACCCAAACGCATTAGCTACGCCAGGTTTTGACGAAAAATCATCCATCTCATTATTAAGTAAAATACCTGTTCCCTCCGCCACAATACCGCTGCCAAAATTTAAATTTAAGGTGTAGGTTACTGCTACTGCATTACCGTTTTTATCCATAATCGAGTAATGTGTTGTTTGATCGCTTTCATAAGGCTGTGGATTACCCGGCTTAATGTCTTCCCCTTTGCGAGCCCGATGTTCATCAATATTTTGGCTCAATTCTTTAGCATACGTTTTGGAAATCAATCCGTTAACTGGAATTTTCACAAAATCCGGATCACCGAGGTATTCGGCACGGTCAGCATAAGCTAATTTCATTGTTTCAGCTAAATAATGGATCGTTTTCGCACTATTAACACCAAAATCGGTAAGCGGATAATTTTCCAACATATTAAAAATTTGCACCAAATGAATACCACCGGAACTTGGAGGAGGCATTGTCACAATTTTATAGCCACGATAGTTACCCTCAATCGGTTGACGTTCAACAGCCTTATATTGTTTCATATCCTCAAGAGTAATTTCCCCTTGGTGTCTTTCCATCTCACGAACAATTTTTTCGGCAATCTCTCCTTCATAAAAAACCGTTGAACCCTTCTTCGCAATAAGTTTCAATGAATTAGCTAAATCTTTTTGTATTAATAATTCCCCGCTCACTAAGGGTCTGTTGCCTTTAAAGAAGATTTTACGACTGCTTTCCCATTTCCCCAAGATTTCCTGTTCCGTTTTCAGTAAATTGGCAAGAGTATCACTTACTAAAAATCCCTCTTCCGCTAACTTAATTGCAGGTTCAATTAATGTTTCAAAAGGTAATGAACCCCATTTTTTCCATGCTAGCTCTAATCCGGATACTGTACCTGGTACACCAACCGCAAAATGGGTAAATAAGGATTTACCATCTACGACATTTCCGTTTTTATCTAAATACATATCACGATGAGCACTCAACGGAGCGGTTTCTCTAAAATCAATAGAAAAATTACGTTCTGTCTTAGCATCATGCAAAACCATAAAACCGCCACCGCCAATATTACCTGCATTAGGTAGCACAACGGCAAGAGCAAATCCAACAGCCACCGCAGCATCGACTGCATTTCCACCTTGTTTTAAGATATCAACACCGACTTGAGTCGCCAAAGTCTGCTCTGATGCAACCATTCCATTTTGAGAATAAACAGGATGAAAAATATCAGTGGAGCTATCATAACGTTCAGCTGCTTTTGATACCTCCAGTAAAGTGTTTGCCAAACTACTCTGAGAAGTCAACGTAGCTATCGCTAATAATACTGATGCTAAAGTTTTCTTTACATTATGTTGCATAGTTTTTCTCCTACATGTGATCAAATATTAACCATAAAACTATACTTTATTTAGTAACAATAAAACAACTAAATTTTAACAAATGCTCCTTAATTTTCAGACTGGCTAGAAATCTAGAACAAAGGGCTAAAAGAAATTAGCCCTTTTTTTCTATTTATCAAGCTGAATCGGTAAGAATAAACTCAATGGACGTTGTTTGATTATAAGCCCGACGTCACACCAAATTGCCCACCAACTCTCAATTTCCGTATTTAAAGAACGCAGCGCTAACCAAAGTGTTAAGGAAAAGCTGACGATTAAATTAACCAACCCAATCAGTAAGACAAAGGCAATACATTGTAATAAAAAGATGAACTCAAAATGACCGCTTACAGCAATATAACCGACATTCGCAGAGGAAAATGCTACGTGGCGAATATCCAACGGCAAACCGGTCAAATAGCCGACAACGCCGGTTAAACCAAGCAAAAGCCCAAAGCAAAGATTACCCACAATTGAACCATAATTTTCGTGCATATAATCAGCAAATTTAGCACGTATGGACTCGCTCATCACAGTTTTAAGAAGCGGATGTTGGCGTAAGCGCATACGCACATTCAAATAATTACTGCGATTATCAAAATAACCGGAAATAATTCCGGAAAAAAATAACCATACACCGGCAATCGCCGCAAACCATAAAGTTCCGGCAAAGGGATCAATGCTGTGTAGTTGATAATCGATTTGGGTTTGATTCATTAAGGCTTCACCCGTTTGATGTTGATAACCGAAAGCGATTAACGCGGCTAATGTCATCGCAATCATCACGTTCCCTAATACAGCCACACTTTGTGAACGAAATACATCCACTAATAACTGTGCCAATTTCATATTCAAGATTTTATCTTGTGAATTACGCTCCACCGCTTCGGCAAAACGAGCGGCGGTCATCGCCGGTTGTTTGGTGGCTACGGTAAAATGCAGCATAAAAATTAATGTAAAACCTAAACCGTAATTCAGCCCTTCGGCAATTCCTCTCCAAACCTTATCATCAATTACACTGCCTAAATAGGTTTTAAATAACGCCATCAATGCAATTAACACGCCACCGCCTGCAGCAGAATAAAACATCGCCCAATATTCTTTTTTATTGCGTGTAATATAATGTTCACCATGATCACCTGCATTTTGCGTAATACTACGGGCAATCAATTTTGAACTTTGTTTCCATAAACGGGAAATACTATGCTGTTCTGCAGCAGCCCTTGCAAAACACCCGGTCAAGAGTAATATTCTGCGTGGTAAATAGCGGTTTGATGCAAAGATTGCCATTAATTTTTCTAAACGTTCAAGAGTTTGTGAAAGACGTTCTAATAAGTAAGCAACGTGAAGTGAAGATCCCACAATTGAACCACGTTTTTGCAAGCGCTCGATTAATTGCTGACATTGTTCAAACATCACTTGTAAATGGCTATCATCGAATATTTTTCCCTCACTGCGCGCTTGTAACCAATCCGTCACCTCTCGATGCAATGCAACAAAGGGTGAATCAGCATTTAACAAGGAAGGCTCCATACGCATCAATTCCGGTTCCATATCTTCCGCTGCAATCCAAATAGAAAGCATTTTAATGGCAAATAAACCTTCGTTTTGGAAATGGTTATATAGTCGTTCACGATCTCTTTCTTCCGTATAACGAGCCAATAAACCAAACAGGGCACGCCATTCTTTTAATGGAATAACATCAATCCAGCGCACATCATTTTTATCGTTAAATAATAAATAGAAAATATCCCGTAAATCATTGATATCTTTGAAAGAGGGATTTAAACGTTCGTAAATACGGGTTTTCATCTCTCGGGAAAAACCCTCTCTCGGCAAGAGACCACTGCTAATAAACAACGGATATAAACGTAAACTGCATAGCCAGCCACTCACTAGTGCAGCGACTTTACGCCCTAATTCACGATCTTGTTTTAAAATTCTTTTGATTAAACGGAGATTAGACACGACTTGTTCCGTTTTACTTTCACGCAAAAATCGACTTAATCCCTCCAGCAAAGTAAAGGCATTCCCTCCATCGGTTTGTTCACGAATAAATTGTGCTAAGGAGTTTTGATTTACAATAAATTTGTTCAAGTTATCTTTCCCCATGAGTGTATAAGAACGCGCTATTATACAGATTTCAGCAAAATATCAGAAAAAGTGCGGTCAAAATTAACGCTATTATGCATTTATTGCACAAGTCGCAAGACTAATCCTAAAAAAATGCCCAATTTCTAAGCAACTTTACTTCGTCATTTTTCTACCATTGTTAATACCGTGTTCTTACAAACAAGCATTATGATACTATTCAGATTAGTGATGAGTGAGACCAAGTATTTCTATACGAATCAGTGTTAAACACTTAGGGGGGACAATAAACGTTCCATCCTACTTTTCACTTTATGCAACTGCTACATAATATTGAATTTTAATAATATTTTTCCTCTTAATTCCCTAAGGGACTTATTAGTATTTTGGATCCCTCCAAAACTCCGCTAAAATAAACCGCACTTTTCACATAGCTTGGAAAAAACAATGTCAAATACGCTTAATCAGTTAATTGAACTTTTAAAGTTAGAAAAAATCGATGATTTAATCTTTCGTGGAGAAAGCCAAGATTTGGGGCTTCGTCAAGTTTTTGGCGGGCAAGTGGTGGCACAAGCCTTATCCGCAGCAATGCAGGTAGCACCGGAAGAGCGCATTCTACATTCGTGCCATGCTTATTTTCTTGCTCCTGGCGATAGTCAATATCCGATTATCTATGATGTAGAAACCTTACGTGAAGGTAAAAATTTTTCTGCATTGCGCGTGAAAGCGATTCAGCATAAAGAGCCTATTTGCCATATAACCGCCTCTTTCCAAACATTTGAAGAAGGCTTTGATCACCAAAGCACGATGCCCGATGTCGGCTTACCGGAAAGTTTTATTGATGAAAATGAGATGCGACAAAAAGTAGCAGCCGGCTTGCCTAGCCCGTTGAAAGAAAAATTTGCTACCGAGCAACCTTTTGATGTGCGAACAAAATATCTAAATAATCCCTTTAACGGTACAACATTACCGCCAGAACAATATTCGTGGTTTAAAACTCACGGCAATGCACCGCTTAACTTGAAAATTCAGCAATGTTTACTCGCCTATTTTTCAGATTTTCATTGTATTCTGACCGCACTTCATCCCCACAAAAAAGGTTTCCTACAACCGGGTATGAAAGTTGCCACGATTGATCATAGTATTTGGTTTCATCGCCCATTCGACTTAAATCACTGGCATTTACACTCAGTCGAAAGTAATAATGCTTTTGGTGGGCGCGGTTTGGCGCGCGGTCAAATTTTCTCACAAAGCGGAAAATTGATCGCTACCACACAACAAGAAGGTTTGATTCGTTATCAAAAATAATCATATTTGAGGCAATAATGAAAACAGAATTTTGGAATAAGGTCACGGACGCCTTACAAGAAACCAATCCGCAAAAAATGCGAATATGTCAATAAACTTTATGACGAATTCTTGCCTGCTATCATATTGAGTAAAAACAAAAAAGTGCGGTCAAATTGATCTGACCCCAAAAAGTTAGACCATTTAACAAATGGTTTGAGTTCGATATTGTATCGGGCTCAAGCCGTTTAATTTTAATTGTATTCGTTCCTCATTGTAATACCGTATATACTCCCTCACCGCTTGTGCAACCTCCTCGGCATTGTCAAAATGCTTACCATAGATACATTCCGTTTTCATCCGCCCGAAAAAGCTCTCCATCATCGCATTATCTAGGCAGTTTCCCTTTCTTGACATACTCTGCACTATGCCGTTTTCTTGTAAGATGCGTTGATACGCACACATTTGATATTGCCAACCTTGGTCCGAATGCAGTATCGGCTTCGCCTCTTTGGGTAATTTTTCGACCGCTTGTTGCAACATTACTTTCACTTGTTGCCAATTCGGGCTTCGACTGATAGCAACGCTGATGATTTCCGAGTTGAAGCAGTCTAAAATCGGTGAGACGTAACATTTACTGCCGTCTTTGGCTTTGATTTCCGTGATGTCGGTAAGCCATTTTTCGTTTGGTCGGGTTGTGGTGAAATCCCGTTGTAAGCGGTTTGGGGCGATGTTTCCGATTTCACCGCGATAGGCGGCGTACTTTCTCGCTTTTTTGCCCTTCACCTGTAGCCCCATTTGTTGGATTAAGTGTTGTACCCGTTTGTGATTAACGCCTTTCAATAACGCACTTACTCGGCGATAACCATACGCCGGATTTTCTGCTTTAATCCGCCTGATTTCCGCTTTAAGTGCGGTATTTTTATCCGCCTTCGGCTTTAAATGATAGAAAAACACACTACGAGACAAATTTGTCAATGAAAGCAAGATGTTAAGCGGAAACGTCCCTCTCAATCTTTGGATAATCGCCGCCGTTCGGCTTCTTCCTCCCGTATCACTTCGTCCAACTTTTTTAGAAATGCCACCTCCGCTTCAAGCTCCAAAATCCTTAACCGTAAGCGGTCTTCTTCGGTCTTCGGCGGCGGTGGCATTTTGGCGTATTTTGGTTTTTTCGGGGACATTGTCGGTCTTCCTTTCGGTTTGGGGTGTAAACCGTTTATACCGTCTTTTTCAAAGGCTTTCAACCATTGGCTGATAAGACCTGAATTACTTATGCCGAAATGGATTGTCGCTTGCCTTGCAGAGAAATCCCCTTTTTGAACGGCAAGGATGACTTGATATTTAAATTCAGTGGAATAAATGCGTTTGCCGGGCAATAGGGCAAGCCCTGCATTGCCTGAAAGTTGATATTGGGTAATCCAACGTCTTAAGGTGGTGTCGGAAAGTTGAAATTGTTTTTTTGTAAGTGAAACATCTAAGTGATTTTTAAGATAAAAATCGATGGCTTGTTGTTTGAATGTTTGATTGTATTTGGTCATAAAATCTGCCCCTGACTGAGTTGGTTTATTTTGTCCAACTTTTGGGGGGCAGATCAAATTTGACCGCTCTTTTGCAACTTGGAGCTGTTATTCTTCTGTATTTTGCGTTGAAAAACGCTCGATTCTTGCGCCTAAACAACGAAGCTTTTCTTCAATATGTTCATAGCCGCGATCAATATGATAAATACGATCAACGATAGTTTCGCCCGTCGCAATGCATCCTGCAAGCACTAAACTGATAGAAGCACGTAAATCCGTTGCCATCACTTCCGCGCCGGAAAGCTGCTCAACACCGTGACAAACTGCGGTGTTGCCTTCGATTTCCGCTTTACCGCCCATACGAATAAGTTCAGGAATATGCATAAACCGATTTTCAAAAATGGTTTCTGTGATGATACTTGTTCCTTTCGCCACCATATTTAATAAAGTGAATTGCGCTTGCATATCCGTTGGAAAGCCCGGATGCGGTGCGGTACGAATATTTACGGCTTTCGGACGATTTCCGAACATATCCAAAGTGATGGTATTTTCCGTTACATCCACTTGCGCTCCGGCTTCACGTAATTTATCAATTACGGCATCCAGCGTGTCTGCTTTGGTGTTTTTACAAACCACCCGCCCGCCTGAAATAGCACCGGCGATTAAGAATGTGCCGGTTTCAATACGATCGGGAACAATGCTATGCTCGCATCCGGTTAAACGTTCTACACCTTCAATCGTGATATGATCCGAACCTGCACCACTGATTTTCGCTCCCATTTTGTTGAGAAAATCGGCAGTATCGACAATTTCCGGCTCACGTGCAGCATTTTCAATAACGGTTGTCCCCTTTGCAAGGGTTGCCGCCATCATAATGGATAAGGTTGCACCTACGCTCACTTTTTCCATCACAATGCGTGTTCCCTGTAAACGATCTACCACTTGCGCTTTTACATACCCTTCTTCAAGGGTAATATCCGCTCCCATTTTTTCAAGGCCGCTAATATGTAAATCTACCGGGCGTGCGCCAATGGAACAGCCTCCCGGTAAAGATACTTGACCTTGGTGGAAACGTGCGACTAACGGCGCTAGTGCCCAAATTGAAGCGCGCATTGTTTTGACTAAATCATAAGGTGCAATAAAATGATCAATTTTTGAGGCATTTAATAATACCGCCCCTGTTTCGTCACGTTCTACCACTACACCTAATTTACGTAAAATTTTAAGGGTAGTTTCGATATCTTTAAGTTCCGGTACATTTGTCAGTTTCACCGGCTCTGTAGCCAAGATTGCAGCAAAAAGAATAGGGAGTGCCGCATTTTTAGCACCTGAAATCGTTACAGTACCGCTTAAACGCGACTGACCGCCATAGACACGAAATTTTTCCATAAGAGAAATCCTAATTTAACTGACTTGATGTAAAAGACGATCCCTTTTCCACTTTTCGGTGGTGTAGGTTTTGATAGTTAATGCGTGAATCTCACCTGTGCTGAAATAAGGCATAAGAGGAGCATAAACTGTTTGTTGCTGTTTTAATTTTGACAAGGCGGCAATTTTATCGCTCACGACTATCACACCGAAATGAGCATTCTCACCCTGTACATAGACTTCATCAACATTTAGAGATTCTTTTAAAATTCGTTCGATTTCTTGCAGTTCCATTCGGGGTTCCGTTTTAATGATGATCAATAAAGGCCGCGAGCCAGTCAGATAAATTGACTAAATCCGCAAGCGTTAATAATTGTTGAGGAGGGTTAACTAAGCACACTTTTTTATTAGGTAGTCGTTGACTACTGTGCAAAAAATCACAAAGTAGGACAAAGCCTGCAGAATCAATTCTTTTGATGCCGCTTAAATCCCATTCGATAATCGGTTGATTTAACTTAGCCTCAGACAAAAAAGAAGCACGTTGTTGCCATAAGGGCAACAACGTGTTACGAGATAGCTCCCCACAAAATCGGAGCACCATCTTATCATTATTTCGTATTAAATCCCAATTTAACATAGTCATGAGATTATTTTAAGGTGACAGGCTGCGCTGCCGATTTTTGAATTTGTGCCGTTAATGCCTCGATACCTTGCTTGCGTAAAATACCGCTCCATTCGTTTTGTTTGGTTACTACCATACTCACGCCTTCAGCCACCATATCATAAGCTTGCCATTCACCGGTTTTGCTATTTTTACGCCATTTGAAATCTAATTTAATCGGCGCTGCACCACCGGTTTGAATAATATTCACACGAATACTCACCAAATTCTTATCGCCCACATCTTTTGCCGGCTCAATTTGAATATTCTGGTTACTATATGCGGTTAAAACTTGTGCATAAGCCTGTTCAATAAAATCACCAAAGGCTTTGAAAAATTTTTCACGTTGTTCCGGTGTCGTTGATTTGAAATGTGAACCCAGCACTAAAGATCCTGCATAATTCACTTGTATATAAGGTAATAAATCATTACGAACAATAGTACGCAAATAATTTGGGTTCTGTTTAATTTTAGCCTGATTATTTTTAATGTCGGCAAACAATTTATTTGATGCTTGCTGCATTAAGACATAAGGGCTGGTTTGCGCCATAGCTGTATGTGTAACAAAAAGTGCGGTCACACCAAAGGCAAAAATAGCAAGCCATTTTTTAAACCGAGTGATTTTCATCCTAAATTCTCCTAAACGTAGCATTGTTATTATTTTACTGTCGGATCTGCACTTTCTGCATTTCCTTCAGATTTTTTATCACCATAGAGGAACTGACCAATCAGGTCTTCCAACACCATAGCTGATTTCGTGTCTTGAATTTGGCTCCCTTCTTTTAACATTGCAGTTTCACCATCATCAAATCCCATACTTAATGCGATATATTGCTCGCCTAATAATCCCGAAGTTTTGATCGATAAAGAACTATTTTCCGGAATTTCGTTATATTCTTCGTTAATGGCGATACTTACTTTCGGTAAATAGGTTTTCTCATCTAACGAAATACCGCTTACCCGACCAATCACCACTCCGCCCACCTTAAGTGGAGCACGGACTTTTAGTCCGCCGATATTATCAAAAGTTGCAGTAACAGTATAAGATTTATTTTCACCAAAACCTTGTACATTTGCCACACGTAAGCCTAAAAAAACCAACGCACCAATGCCAAGTAATAAAAATAAGCCTACCCAAAATTCATATTTTATCGTTTGTCGCATAAAAATACCTTTTACCCCGCCCCAAACATAATAGCCGTTAAAATAAAATCTAGCCCAAGTACCACCAAGGATGCGTGGACCACGGTTCTGGTTGTGGCTTGACTGATACCTTCTGATGTCGGAACACAATCATAGCCGTTGAATAACGCAATCCATACTACCGCAATAGCGAAGAATACGCTTTTAATAAATCCGTTAAGAATGTCGTAGCTCCAGCTTACCGCATTTTGCATAACCGACCAAAAGCTACCGGCATCCACACCTTTCCAATCTACGCCCACAAGAGAACCGCCCCAAATACCAATAGCAATAAAGATAATGGAAAGTATCGGCATCGCAATGATCCCCGCCCAAAAGCGGGGCGCAATCACTCGGCGAAGCGGATCAACCGCCATCATCTCTAGGCTAGAAAGCTGTTCCGTCGCTTTCATTAAGCCGATTTCAGCTGTAAGCGCAGATCCCGCACGACCGGCGAATAAAAGTGCGGTCACAACCGGCCCTAATTCCCGCAAAAGCGAAAGGGCTACGAGTTGTCCAAGGCTGGTTTCGGCAGAAAAATCCACTAATACCACATAGCCTTGTAAGCCTAACACCATACCGATAAATAAGCCTGAAAGCATCACAATGAGTAAGGATTGTACGCCTAAAACATACAGTTGCTTAATCAACAAGGGGAAATGTTTGCGAACTTGCGGTTTTCCCACTAATGCGCCGAACAACATAAATCCCGCACGTCCTAAGGCACGGAAAAAACGGATTACATTACTCCCAAGAGAAGAAATCATATCTAATATCATTGAAATAATTCCTCCACATAATCACTTGCCGGATAATGAAATTTCACCGGTCCGTCAGCTTCCCCTTTCAAGAATTGCAATACTTGCGGATCTTTACTTGCAAGTAATTGCTCGGAAGTCCCCTCTGCAATAACGTGTTTATCCGCAATAATATAAGCATAGTCGGCAATACTTAATACTTCCTGCACATCATGGGAAACCACTATGGAGGTGAGATTCAAGGCTTCATTCAAGCGTTTAATCAAACTCACAATAACGCCCATACTAATCGGATCTTGCCCTGTAAAAGGCTCATCAAACATCATTAAATCAGGATCTAATGCAATCGCACGCGCTAATGCGGCACGGCGTGCCATACCGCCTGAAAGCTCGGACGGCATTAATTTTGCTGCGCCACGCAATCCCACCGCTTCCAATTTCATAAGTACGATCTGACGAATTAAACTTTCCGGTAAACGGGTATGTTCTCGAATAGGGAATGCTACGTTATCAAAAGTAGAAATATCCGTAAAAAGCGCACCGGATTGAAATAACATTCCCATACGTTTGCGCACTTCATAAAGCTCACGATTGGAAAGATGACAAATATCTTTATCGTCAAACCGAATTTCGCCTTTTTCCGGATACAGTTGCCCACCGATTAACTTTAGCAGCGTGGTTTTTCCGATCCCTGACGGCCCCATAATTGCCGTAATTTTGCCTTTTTGAATTTTCAGATTCAGGTTATCGTAAATCACCCGCTCACCCCGTTTAAAGGTCAGGTTTTTGACTTCAATTAGATTTTGGTTCATTAAAATCTCATTTCTGCTAAGTGTTTTTTAAAATCACTAATAATATCAATATGATGATGAGTTTCCCCACCAATAAAGTGCGGTCGTTTTGACTATCGTTTTTGTGAAAGGTTCAGCCGATGGTGAACAAATTTCATCATACCGCGCAATACTAAAAACAATAGCATCAAACCATAAAGCGGCAGATTACCAAGCACAGAATAAGGCGTTTTACCCTCAGTCGGCGCAATTTTGTGGGTTAATGTCGTTTCCACAAACTGAGGCGCTTGCGCCAAAATCTGCCCCTTTTCTCCGATAAACACGGTGATCCCCGTGTTAGTTGCACGAACCAAAGGCTTGCCTAACTCCAAAGCCCGCATTCTTGCCATTTGCAAATGCTGCCAAGGTCCAATAGAGTCCCCAAACCACGCATCATTAGAAATAGTAAGTAAATAGTCCGTGTCTTTTTTTAGGTTTTCACGCACTTGTTCACCAAAAATAATTTCATAGCAAATAGCCGGTGAAAAAGCACGATGTTTAGCCAATAAAGAAGGCTGTATCGCCTCACCGCTTTGGAAAGCGGACATCGGCAAATTAAAAACGGAATTTAACGGGCGCAATAAATTTTCTAGCGGCACGTATTCGCCAAAAGGCACAAGATGATGCTTGGCATAACGATTCGCAGTATCCAATTGATAAGGAAAATCAGGGTTTCCTGCCGTCACAATCGAATTAAGCAATTTACCTGATTTATCATCTTGATACACCGTCCCCACCATAATTTCGGTTTTTGTTTCCCTTGCTGAACGATCAAGGGTCTCAAAAAACGGCACTATCGCATTTTCAAGGGTCGGCAAAGCCGATTCCGGTAGAATGATCAGATCGGTCTTACCCAAATTTTCAGCGATTAATTTCTGATAAATTTCTAATGTGGAATAAAAATAGGCAGGATCCCATTTCAAATTTTGTTCAATATTCCCCTGCACTAAAGTGATGGAAATAGCTTTATCCTCTATTGATCTCACAAAATGGATACGTGATGAGTAGACGCCTAATCCCCCTACAACCGCTAACAATAAGAGATTTACCGATACTAACTTAACATTTTTTATTTTGAGTAAAGCAAAAATAGCATTAAAAATAACCGCACTTGCCCATACGACAAAAAAAGTTAAACCCGTTACACCAAAAATCGGAGCGATACCGGAAAACGGACCGTCAATTTGTGTATAACCGAACTGTAACCAAGGAAAACCGGTAAAAATCCAACCTCTGAGAAATTCGGTGAATGTCCAAATTGCTGCAAAAATGACCGCACTTTGCACCTGAAAACGTTGCACAATATAGGTGAAAAGCATCGGGTAAAGGGCGAGATAAGCAGAAAGCAGCCCCACCAATAAATAACTTATCTCTAAAGATGCGCCGCCGAATTGATGAATACTCACATTCAACCAATTTACACCGAAGCAGAAAAAAGCCATAGACCATAAAAACGCACCTAAAAGTGCGGTGGATTTTTTCGGAGTTTTTGCAACATAAAGTAACCCGAGAACGGATACATACGCTAATCCCCAATAATCAAAAGGAGAAAAGGCATAAACGCCGAGAATACCGGAAATGATAGCAATGAGGTAAACAGAATATTTTTTCATAAAAAACGAGGGGCGTATGCCTACGCCCTTTGATGTATCAATTTAAAAATAGATGTATCAATTTAAAAATAAATGTATGTAAATACGCACGATAAAAACGGAGAAAGCAAATTACGCCGTTTTTTCTTCCGAAGCTTCCATCTCCGACAAACGCTCATCCGGTACGGTAACACGAAGCTGAATTAAACGGCGACTATCAGCGGAAGTCACTTTAAATTGCAGATTTTCTAAAGTAATTTCTTCACCGCGTTTCGGCAAATAACCGAAAGCCTGCATTACCAAACCGCCGATGGTATCCACTTCTTCATCATCAAAACGGGTGTTGAATTGGGCGTTAAAATCATCAATATCCGTTAGCGCACGCACCGCATAGGTATGACGTGAAAGCTGGCGAATATCGGCGATTTCTTCTTCATCGAATTCATCTTCAATATCACCCACAATTTGTTCCAAAATATCTTCAATCGTCACCAGCCCGGATACCGCGCCAAATTCATCGACCACAATCGCCATATGAAAACGCTCCGAACGGAAATCTTTCAACATTCTATCGACCCGTTTACTCTCCGGTACAATTACAGCAGGGCGTAAAAGTTTCGATAAATCAAATTCTTCCGCATCTTCACGCAAAAATTTCAGCAAATCTTTCGCATGTAAAATACCGGCGATATTATCCCGATCATCCGCATCGGCAATAACAGGAAAACGTGAATGCGCCGATTCAATAATCGTATTCAAACAAATACTTAAATCTTCTTGCTCTTCAATAAAAACAATTTGAGAGCGAGGAATCATAATATCACGCACGCGAAGCTCGGCAATTTCCATCACGCCTTCAATCATTTCACGGGTATTTTGATCGATGAGATCATTTTGTTCAGAATCACGAATCACCTCGACAAGCTCTTCACGATTTTTTAGTTCGCCTTGAAAAAAGCGACTAAATAAAGATTGGAAAAAAGGCTTTTTAATACTTTCTGATTGAGTTGAATTTTGCTGTTCTTCGTTCATAGTTGTCTTAGCAGTCTATTTTCATTTCGACAAGAGAACCGCTATTCTACAAGCTAAGCGATATAAAAGTAAGCTTAATTTGCAAAAGTTCGGTCAATTTTAGCGGTATTACATTATTATGTAGCAATTGCACAAATCATCGATATTATGTATCAGCTGCACAAAACAGAGTAGGATGTGTTAGCCAAAGGCGTAACGCACCGTTAACCCTAAGTTTGGTGCGTTACGGCAAGCCTAACGCCCCCTACATTTGAATTAAAAACAACCTTTTGTGCAAGTTTTACCGCACTTTTCTTATAAGAACCTAAACTCCGTCCACTGATAATACCGTTCTCCGGCTTTTTGAATACCGCCGTAATTTTGCCATTCGGGGTGATTCGGTGTATCCGGTAGGCATTGGGTTTCTAGTGCGATACCTGAAAAATCGGCATACTGTTCACTGTTTCTTGTCGGTGTTCCCATAAGGTAATTTCCGGTATAAACCTGTAATGCTGCCTGAGAAGTGCGTACTTCTAAACTTAGATCAGCGTTTGGTGAGGTAAGCAATGCGCACGGTTTTTGCCAAGCTTTATTAACGATAAAAGAATGATCGTATCCCTTGACGAGCAGTTGTTCGCCTTGCAAAAAATCTTGCTTAATGGGTTTTGCAAGACGAAAATCAAAACTTGTTCCCACCACGTGTTTCAGCGGGGAGTTAGGAATACCTTCGTTATCAACCGGTAAATAGAAATCGGCATTTAAACGTAGGCTGTGTTCACGTACATCGGAGCCTTGTTCGGCATTTTCTAAGTTAAAATAAGCGTGATTGGTGAGGTTTAAAGCGGTATCTTTATCACTCACGCCTTCATATTCGATTTTTACGCTATTTTCCTCCGTAAGGCTGTATGTAACCGCCACTTCTACATTACCGGGAAAGCCTTGATCGCCATCAGCGGAAAAAAGTGAAAAACGCACGGAATTTTCACCGCACTTTTCAATCGCCCAACGCCGCTTGTCAAAGCCTTCACCGCCATGCAGTTGGTGTTTCCCTTGATTTGCCGTAAGATGAACTTTCTCCCCCTTTAATTCAAATTGCGCATTGGCGATACGATTTGCATAACGCCCCACACTTGCGCCTAAATAGGCTTGCTGAATGGGATAATCTTCAATTTTACAGCCCAACAATACTTCGCGTAATTCACCGTTCACCGGCACTTGGCAAGAGAGCCAAGTCGCCCCCCAATCCATCACTTTGATGCGCATTCCTTTTTGATTTTGCAATGTTATAACTTGGTACGGCACGCTATCCGGCGCATTGAAAATTGTTTTTTCGATCATTATTTTCCCTTAAATCACACGCACACCTTGCGATGCGGTACAGACATAAAATGTTTCTTTTAATCCGGTCGTTTTTTCATAATTCTCGGCAATAATCTTGCGTATGGATTCGACTTTAGAATGCGGCGCAAGTGCAACGATACAGCCGCCGAAACCACCTCCCGTCATCCGAGCTCCGCCGGTTTTTCCGATAACGAGCTGCGCAAGCTCAACAAGGTAATCAATTTGTGGAACGGTAATTTCAAAATCATCTCGCATTGAATCGTGCGATTGTGCCATTAATTCACCTAAGCGGGTTAAGTCATTGTGTTTCAAGGCTTGTACCGCATCCAACACCCGTTGATTTTCCGTCACAACATGACGGGCACGTTTTGCGACGAGGGGATCAAGTGCGGTCAATTCCGCTTCTTTTTCTTTAAATTGCGCCACCGATACATCGCGCAAGGCTTTTACGCCGAAAAATTCGGCTGCCCGTTCACATTGTCGGCGGCGGGTATTGTATTCTCCCGTCACTAAATCATGTGGAACATTGGAATTAACGATAATGACCGACACATCATTAGGCACGGGAGTCGGTAGGGTTTCAAGGCTACGGCAATCAATCATTAACAGATGATCTTCTTGTCCGAGGGCAGAAATAAGCTGATCCATATTGCCACAATTTGCCCCCACAAATTGGTTTTCGGCTTTTTGACCGTTAAGGGCGATATCCGTATGAGAAAGCGGTAAATCGCCCAATTGTTGACAAAATTTGCCTACCGCCACCTCTAATGAAGCAGACGAACTTAAGCCCGATGAAAGCGGCACATTACCGGAAATTACAAGATCTGAGCCTTGTTTGAAATCAGGACAACGTTCTTGAATAAATTTCACCACACCGCGCACATAATTTGCCCATTTATGAGGGCTTTTTTCAATCGTTTCATCAAGAGAAAATTCATCGGTTTCATCAAGATCGGCTGCGTAAACATTCCAACGATGATCATCGCGTTTTATACCGGTAACCGCCGTACCGAAATTAATGGCGCAAGGCATAACAAAGCCATCATTGTAATCGGTGTGTTCACCGATAATATTGACCCGTCCCGGGGCATAAGTCGTTAATGTCGGTTGTGTGTTGAATTTTTGGGTGAAGATTTGTTGAGCTTGTTGGATTGACGTCATATTATTTTTTTCCTTCCGAAATACTTAGAATAATGAATGATCTTCAATAAAATATCACTTTTCCTTTGGGGAAATAGGCTGTATCAATTGATTTTTCCCCAAAGAAAAGGCTGTTAACCGTGGGCAATTTATTTTTTCACTTCCACGCAGACAAAAGCGTCTCTTTCCTTATAATGAACCTCTGCTAAATTTCTCAATCTTTCCGCGGCTTGCTCCGCCGTCAAATCCCGCTGACTTTCACCAAGCATTTCATACCCTACCATAAATTTACGTACGGTTGCAGAGCGTAATAACGGCGGATAGAAATGGGCGTGAAGTTGCCAGTGTTCATTATCTTCATCATTAAATGGCGCAGCGTGAAAGCCCATTGAATAAGGAAATGAAGTTTCAAATAAATTATCGTATTTCGTTGTCAGTTTCTTCAAAATCACGGCTAAATCTTTTGCTTGCGCATCAGTAAGTTCCGTCAAACGTTTTACATGGGCTTTTGGAAGTAATAAGGTTTCAAAAGGCCATACCGCCCAATAAGGCACGAGAGCTACCCAATGTTCGGTTTCTACGACAATACGTTCTTTTAGTGCCAATTCACGTTTTACATAATCCAGCAGCATAACAGAACCCTGTTTATTCAAATAATCACGTTGCGTGCGATCCTCACGGGCAACTTCGTTCGGTAAAAAACTATTCGCCCAAATTTGACCGTGCGGGTGCGGATTAGAACAGCCCATTGCCGCTCCTTTATTCTCAAAAATTTGCACCCACGGGTATTTTTGTCCGAGCTCAAGAAGCTGTTCTTGCCAAACTTTGATCACCTCTTCAATCTCAAGTGCGGTCAATAATGGCAGAGTTTTGCTATGATCCGGTGAAAAACAAATTACGCGACTTTCCCCACGAGCTTGTGAGGATTGAAATAAGGGATCGCCGGATTTTTCAGGTTCCGGCGTATTTTCAAGCAATGCAGAAAAATCGTTTTTAAACACATAAGGCTTGTGATAATCAGGATTCTGTTCACCGGTAATGCGTTTATTACGAGGGCAAAGATAACAATCGGGATCATAACTTGGTTTTTGTTCCTCACCCGCTTTTTCTTGCTGTCCTTGCCACGGGCGTTTAGCACGATGCGGAGAAACCAATACCCATTGATCAATTAAAGGATTATAGCGGCGATGCGGATGATCTGTCGGTTCAAACATTTCACTCATTTAAAGCTCCTTTATTATTGTAAACGGTTACATAAAATAATATGTGTAAGATAGCAAATTAGAAAAAATAAACCGTGATCTACGTCACAAAATAAAAATATAGCCGAATTTTTTTGTGATCTTGGTTACAAATAAAAAAGTAACCGTTTCCAATTTTATTTAAAAATCGCTATGATAATTTCATCGTCATTGAGTAAATGAGACTATTTCCTATGAGTACTATCCATGATGTTGCCGAACTCGCTAATGTTTCTGTCGCCACGGTATCCCGTGTTTTACATAATCATACTTCCGTTAGTCAAAAAACACGTATTGCCGTTCAAAATGCGATTGCCCAATTAGGTTATCAACCCAATGCAAACGCACAGGCGCTTGCCGTACAAAATACCGACACTATCGGTGTTGTCGTGACAGATGTAACCGATACTTTTTTTGCAATTCTTGTTAAAGCAGTAGATAAGGTGGCGGAAGTACATAATAAAAGTATTTTAATCGGTATAGGATACCATCATGCTGAAAAGGAGCGTGAGGCAATCAATACGTTATTGCGCAAGCGTTGTAGCTGTTTAGTCGTGCATTCTAAGGCACTTTCCGATGAAGAATTAATCAGCTATTTAGAAAGGGTGAACGGTATGGTGATTATCAATCGGGTTATCAAGGGCTATGAAAATCGCTGCGTAAGTTTGGATAATCAAAAAGGAACTTATCTTGCAACGGAAATGCTCATTCGTTATGGACATAAAAAAATTGCGTATATCGGCTCTGATCATGCTATTTCTGACGAAGCGGAGCGTAAAATAGGCTATCTTAAAGCATTAAAGGCACACAATTATCCTATTGTTGAACATGCCATCACCCATAATTCTCCCGATTTTGAGGGAGGTGAACAAGCTATGATTGATTTACTCAGTTACAACAAGGATTTAACGGCGGTTGTCGCTTATAACGACTCTATGGCTGCGGGGGCAATCTCCGTATTAAATGAAAACAATATCAATGTACCAAGTCAATTTTCCATCATCGGTTTTGATGATATGCCAATTGCGCGCTATCTTATTCCAAAATTAACAACCGTTCGCTATCCTATTGATTTAATGGCAACTTATGCCGCTAATTTAGCCTTGAGTTTAGTTGATGAAAACGTTCTTCCACCGGCAATAATCCAATTTAATCCTACGTTAGTACGTCGCTTTTCTGTCGAATCTATTGATTAAATTGTGATGAAGGTCACAAATTTTAATATTCTTTTGTAATCGTTTCCATTTATGTGAGTTTGATCACAGATTCAAATGTACTTGTTGAGTATAATTTTTAACGAGTTGCAGTAATGGGCAACATATTTAATTAACCTCAACTTTTTATAGGAGCGTTTTATGAAAAAAGCAGTACTAAGTGCGGTAGCATTAGCAGTAGGTTTAGGTGCAGCGACAGCAAGCTATGCGGCAGATACCCGCATCGGCGTAACTATTTACAAGTATGACGATAATTTTATGTCATTAATGCGTAAAGAAATTAATAAAGAAGCCAAAGCATTAAAAGGCATCGAATTGTTAATGAATGATTCCCAAAACGCACAATCCATTCAAAACGACCAAGTTGACGTATTACTTTCAAAAGGCGTAAAAACCCTAGCAATCAACTTAGTTGACCCGGCAGCCGCACCGACTATTATCGGTAAAGCAAAATCGGATAATGTTCCTGTCGTTTTCTTTAATAAAGATCCGGGCGCAAAAGCGATTTCCTCTTATGATAACGCTTACTACGTAGGAACTGATCCAAAAGAATCAGGCTTAATTCAAGGTGATTTAATTGCCAAACAATGGAAAGCAATGCCTGCGTTGGATTTAAATAAAGACGGCAAAATTCAATATGTACTCTTAAAAGGCGAACCCGGTCATCCTGATGCTGAAGCCCGCACCAAATATGTTATTGAGCAGTTAAATGCACAAGGTATTCAAACCGAGCAACTCTTCATTGATACCGGTATGTGGGATGCGGCAATGGCGAAAGATAAAGTCGATGCGTGGTTATCCAGTTCTAAAGCCAATGATATCGAAGTGATCATTTCAAACAATGATGGTATGGCAATGGGCGCGCTTGAAGCAACAAAAGCACACGGTAAAAAATTACCTATCTTTGGTGTAGATGCGCTACCTGAAGTTTTACAACTTATTAAAAAAGGCGATATTGCCGGTACCGTATTAAATGACGGAGTAAACCAAGGTAAAGCCGTTGTCCAACTTGCAAATAACCTTTCTCAAGGCAAACCGGCAACCGAAGGAACCAAATGGGAACTAAAAAATCGTGTCGTACGTATTCCTTATGTAGGTATAGATAAAGACAATTTAGCCGAATTCTTAAAATAAAAATTAATGATGTAATCTTTAGGGGAGTGCCCGACGGCCTCCCTTATTTCAAGTGAGGTTGGGTATGACAGCTCAAAATCCAAGTCAAGACAGCCAAGTGCTGCTTACTATGACGAATGTCTGCAAGTCCTTTCCCGGAGTAAAAGCTTTAGATAATGCAAATTTAACCGTCCGCTCACACTCAGTTCATGCCTTAATGGGAGAAAACGGTGCGGGAAAATCCACGTTATTAAAATGCTTATTTGGCATTTACGCCAAAGATGAAGGCGAAATTCTCTTTCTTGGTAAACCCGTAAATTTTAAAACGTCAAAAGAAGCCCTAGAAAACGGGATTTCAATGGTTCACCAAGAACTAAACTTAGTGCGTCAAACCAGTGTAATGGATAATCTATGGCTGGGACGCTATCCCCTGAAAGGGCCTTTTGTTGATCACGCAAAAATGTATCGTGATACCAAAGCGATTTTTGATGAATTGGATATTAATATCGATCCAAAAGAAAAAGTCGCCAAACTTTCCGTATCACAAATGCAGATGATTGAAATAGCGAAAGCATTTTCATATAACGCAAAAATTGTAATTATGGATGAGCCTACCTCTTCACTTTCGGAAAAAGAGGTAGAACATCTATTTAAAATTATTCAGAAATTAAAAGATCGTGGTTGTGGCATCATTTATATTTCTCACAAAATGGACGAAATCTTTAAAATTTGTGATGAAATTACCATTCTTCGAGATGGAAAATGGATCAATACCGTATCGGTCAAAAGCTCTACAATGGAACAAATCGTTGCCATGATGGTAGGTCGCGAATTAACACAGCGTTTCCCGGAAAAAACAAACGTACCGAAAGAGGTGATATTAGAAGTTGAACAGCTTACTGCGGTAAATCAACCTTCTATTCAAGATGTTTCTTTTGAACTGCGTAAAGGGGAAATTCTAGGTATTGCCGGACTTGTGGGGGCAAAACGAACCGATATTGTGGAAGCGATTTTCGGTGTACGCGAACTCCAAAAGGGGACGATCAAATTACACGGAAAAACAGTAAGAAATCGAACCGCACTTGAAGCGATTAATAATGGTTTTGCCTTAGTCACCGAAGAGCGACGCTCCACAGGGATCTATTCGAATTTAAGCATTGAATTTAATTCATTGATTTCAAATATGAAATCCTATCTCAACCCCTTGGGTTTACTGAACAATAAAAAAATGCGCAGTGATACTCAATGGGTAATTGATGCAATGAATGTGAAAACGCCATCGCACAAAACGACGATAGGCTCTCTTTCCGGAGGAAACCAACAAAAGGTGATTATCGGTCGTTGGCTATTAACCCAACCGGAAATTCTGATGCTCGATGAACCGACCAGAGGTATCGACATCGGTGCAAAATTTGAGATTTATCAGCTTATTCAAGAACTCGCTAAAAAAGATAAAGGAATCATTATAATTTCATCAGAAATGCCTGAATTATTAGGAATAACCGATCGTATTTTAGTCATGAGTAACGGTAAATTAGCCGGAGTTGTGGAAACTGCAAAAACATCTCAAGAAGAAATTTTGCAATTAGCCGCAAAATATTTATAAAACCAAAAGGAACAGATTATGAGTGCCTTAGAAAAAAATAAATCTCTTGATTTCTTAAAACAAAATGCTATTTATTTTGTGCTGTTGATTCTGCTAGGCGTCATTATTGCACAAGATCCAACGTTCTTAAACGTGATGAATTTTAGTAATATTTTAACCCAATCTTCCGTGCGTTTAATCATCGCACTCGGTGTAGCGGGTTTAATTGTTACACAAGGAACGGACTTATCTGCCGGTCGTCAAGTTGGCTTAGCTGCAGTGATCTCTGCAACAATGCTACAAGCCGTTGATAACGTAAATCGCGTTTTCCCTGATTTAGGACAAGTCCCAATTCCTTTGGTAATACTTGTTGTCTGTGCAGTCGGCGGTTTAATCGGTTTATTCAACGGTTTAGTCGTTGCTTATCTCAATGTAACGCCGTTTATCGCTACAATGGGAACAATGATCATCGTTTATGGCGCAAACTCCCTTTATTATGATGCGGTGGGTGGTTCGCCGATTGCAGGCTTCAGTGAAGAATTTTCAACATTTGCTCAAGGATTCTTCCGATTTGGTTCGTTCAAACTCTCTTACATCACCATTTATGCGGCCATCGCTACCTTCTTTATGTGGGTATTATGGAATAAAACCCGTTTTGGTAAGAACGTTTTTGCGATTGGGGGAAATCCGGAAGCCGCTAAAGTTTCAGGTGTAAATGTAGCAAAAAACCTTGCGCTTATTTATATGATTTCAGGTATCTTCTACGCATTCGGAGGAATGCTGGAAGCAGGTCGTATCGGTAGCGCCACCAACAACCTAGGCTTTATGTATGAAATGGATGCAATTGCCGCTTGTGTAGTGGGCGGTGTATCTTTTGCAGGTGGCGTAGGAACTATCATTGGTGTAGTGACAGGGGTATTAATCTTTACCGTTATCAACTATGGATTAACCTATATCGGTGTAAACCCTTACTGGCAATATATCATCAAAGGGAGCATTATCATTCTTGCTGTTGCGATAGATTCTCTGAAATACGCGAAGAAAAAATAAAAATTCGCGGTTATTATGGAGCATTTGCACAAAATGTTGTAGGGGCGGGCACAAAACCCGCCCCTACCGATATAATGAAATTCTTTTTGTGCATTTGCTACATAATATCGAAAAATTTAACCGCTGTTTTATACTTCAAACAACACGGGCGTATTTTCATTGATGTAGCAACAAACCTGCTGCCCTACATAAAAAGTTTCTACACTCTGAACATTGAGAATGGTCTGTTTAAACTGAATTTGGTAGTGGTAAAAATGCCCATAGAAATGTTGGCTAAGGATTTTTGCCTGTCCGTTTAGATCTGGGCGGAGTTGGATATGTTGTGGGCGAATCAGCCAATCTAATTTCGCTTTTTCAGCCACCGATTGCCCATTGGCAAGGCAAAGCGGGGCAGTAAAAATGTGCTCACCAAGCGGTGAAATAAGCCGATTGCCTTCTCGATGGCAAGGAAGATAATTGGTACTCCCTAGAAATTCTGCAACAAATTTGGTCGTAGGCGTGTGGTAAAGCTCTGTGGCAGTGCCAATTTGCAAAATCTGCCCTTGATCCATCAAAGCGAGTTTATCTGCAAACGCAAACGCCTCTTCTTTACTGTGGGTAACAAAAATGGCAGGGACATTTTGCTGTTTCAAAATTGCCTTAATTTCACTGATCATCTTCTGCCGTACTTGGCTGTCAATGTTAGAAAAGGGTTCATCTAATAAAAGTAAGCGAGGTTTGCACGCTAAGGCTCGGGCAATAGCAACTCGCTGTTGCTGCCCCCCTGACAGCTCGTGTGGGTAACGTGTCAGCAGTTCATTTAAGCGTACTAATGATGCCATTTCATCAATTATCTGTTGCTTTTCTGCGGGGGTTTTGCCATTTAGCCCAAAAGCGATGTTGTCCTGCACACAAAGGTGTGGAAAGAGAGCATAGTCTTGAAAAATTAAGCCAATCTGTCGTTTTTCTGTGGGGAGTGAGGTAAGTTCTTCACCATTTAGTAAAATTTGACCGCTTGTAATTGGTTGTAAGCCTGCAATCGCTTTGAGTAATGTCGTTTTGCCACAACCGCTTGCCCCCAGCAAGCAGAGAATTTCATTTTCCTGCACGGTTAAATGGAGCTGTTGCAGAATGGGCTGTGTGCCATAGTGAGCATTGAGGGCGTGAATTTGTAAGCTCTTCATTATTTGGTTTCCCTATGAGAAGTCAGCGAGCGGGTGAGCCACATCACGGGGATAAGCCCTACCAGCACAAGTGTAATGGCAGGGAGCGCCGCTTGCTCGAGTTGCTCGTCTGAGGTAAAGGTAAAAACGTGAGTAGCGAGTGTGTCAAAGTTAAAAGGACGAAGTAATAATGAGGCGTTGAGTTCTTTCATACTCTCAATAAACACCATTAAAAGTGCGGTCAAAATGCCCTTAGAAAGTAGCGGAAAATGGACTTTCCACAACATTTTCAAGCCGTTATAGCCTAATGTTCGGCTCGCCATATCTAATGCGGGGGAGATTTTGTTCATTGAAGTTTCAATGCTACCAATCGCCATTGCAGAAAAACGCATCACATAGGCTGAGACTAAGGCAAACATTGAGCCTGAAAAAATCAATCCAACAGGTGAAAGTCCAAGCCATTGGAGCAAGCGGTGCAAGAGGTGATCGGCTTGGGTATAAGGAATTAGAATCCCAATTGCCAGCACTGTACCAGGGACCGCATAGCCTAGACTGGAGAATTGTAACCCCAAACGTGCTAACCGTTGCTGATAGGGGGATTTTTGCCACATCAAGCGGTTAAAAAAATGCAAAAATAACGCAAAGACAACACATAAAAAGGCGGAGGTAAACGACACTAATAAGCTGTGAGAGGCATACTCCCAAAAACGGCGAGTGGCATTGAAATCAAAATAAAGGATCGCCCAGTAAATCAATTTTCCAAAGGGGATAAAAAATGCAATGCTCACCAAGCTCCAGCAATAGCCTTGAGCTAGCCATAATTTTAGCCCGTTTAACGGTTTGAGGGACTGTGTTTTTTCATAGCCACGCTGGTAGATTTTTTGGCGATGGCGGCTGTAACGTTCTAACATCAGCAAGCTGAAAATCATCAAAAGCATTAACAATGAGAGATGGCTTGCCGAGCCTAAATCGCCAAAACCGAGCCAAGTATCATAAACAGCGGTCGTCAGTGTTGGAACAGCAAAATAAGATACCGTGCCAAAATCGCCGAGTGTTTCCATTGCAACTAATGCCACTCCGACCATAATTGCAGGGCGGATGAGCGGAAAAATAACCTGACGAAATAACCGACTCCGGCTTGCCCCTAATATTTTAGCACTTTGCAGTAAATTCTCGGACTGCTCAACTAGGGCAACCCGTACCAATAAAAAGATATAAGGATAAAGCACTAACGCCAAGATAAAACACGCTCCGCCAAGGGTGCGAATTGCAGGGAAATAATAATCTTGAGCCGTTACCCAGCCGAATTGTTCTCGTAAAAAAGATTGCACCACCCCCGGATAATCAAGCAATGTTGTGTAGAGATAGCCAACCAAATAGGAGGGCATTGCCAGCGGAAGACAGAGTAGCCATTGCAATATTTTTTGTCCTCGAAACTGATAGCAGGAAACAATCCACGCACTCGGCAATGCTAAAAGCAAGCTCAAAATTACCGTGCCGAACATTAGCCATAGGGAGTTGAAAACGTAATCTGCCAACACCGTTTGCCAGAGATGTTGCAAATGTTGCCCATCGGCTTGCCCTGCTTGGTAAATAATGGCTGAAATAGGTAGCACAAAAAATAAGATGATCAAAAAGGCAATGAAATACCAAATTTTCGAGTGCAAAGAGGAGAAAAAATCACGCATTTTGGAAAGTCCAAAAGGCGACTTAACAAGTTAAGTCGCCTTTTTAAGCTGGGAAAATTAGAGATCAAATTTTACTTCGTCGATCAATTTTAATGCCTTGTCATAATTTTCTGCAATTTTTTCAAGTGGCATAGTATCCGCTTTAAAGCTTCCCCACGATTGTACTAATTCAGACGGCTTAATATCCGCTTTAATTGGGTACTCGTGGTTAAGTTGAGCATACAAGCCTTGTGCTTTATCACCGCTTAAGTATTCCACTAATTTAATGGCATTCGCTTTATTTGGGGCATATTTTGCAACCGCTACACCACTGATATTCATATGCGAACCTTGAGCTTGCTGATTTGGGAAGTTGATATACACTGCTTCCGCCCAACTACGTTGCTTCTCATCTTCTAACATTTTTCCAAAGTAGTAGCTATTACCTAGAGCGTAATCACATACCCCCTCTTTAATGGCTTTCACCTGATCACGGTCGCCACCCTGTGGTTTTTGAGCGAGGTTAGCTTTCAAACCTTCTAGGAAGCTTTTTGCTTTTGCCTCTCCATCTTGAGCAATCATTGAGGCGACTAAAGATACGTTATACGCATTTTTCCCTGAACGCACGCATACTTTGCCTTTTAATTCAGGTTTGGCTAAATCGTAGTAAGTAAAATCTGCAGGCAATTTACCCACACGATCTTTAGAGGTATAAATTGCACGAGTACGGGCGGTAAGAGCAAACCATTGATCATTAGAATCACGATATTGTGCGGGGATATTTTGCTTTAACACCTCACTTTGTACAGGCTGAGCCAAACCACTATTTACAATTTCCATCACACGGCTAATATCCACCGTGAGTAACACGTCCGCAGGGCTTAACTCACCTTCACGTTTTACCCGATCCACCAAACCTTTATCGGCAAAAATGAAATTCACTTTAATGCCGGTATCTTTCTCAAAGTCTTTTAAGATCGGTTCAATAAGGTAAGGTTGGCGATAAGAATAGATATTGACTTCATTAGCGGCTAAGGCAGAACCTGCTACAAAGGTAGAAAGTGTAAGGGCAAGTGCTGAGAGGGATTTTTTCATTGGTTTTTCTCCTAGTCTGAATTAACCGATACACTTTAAAAGTAAATTTAAATTTAGTCAATGAGAATTATTCTCACTATTTCAAAAGTGTGATATAGATCACATTTCAGGTGTGGCAAGCTTTATGATATGATAATCGCAATTTAAACGGTCTCTTTTCGCTAAGATTTTCGGACTATCTGGCTGTGCATATTGCCGAAATAAAAATAGTGCCGAAATAATATCACTTTTGCTAAATTTGAGCATTTCATCAATAAGGATACCTATGAGAGAAACGATTGTCGCCCAAGCCACTGCGCCAGGACGTGGTGGAATTGGTATTTTGAGAGTATCTGGACCACTAGCCGTAAATGTTGCACAAACTATATTAGGTAAATGTCCAAAACCTCGTATGGCGGATTATTTACCCTTTAAAGATACCGATGGTTCCGTTCTTGATCAGGGGATAGCTCTTTATTTTAAATCACCGAATTCTTTTACCGGTGAAGACGTACTTGAACTGCAAGGTCATGGCGGGCAAGTCGTTTTAGATTTATTGTTAAAACGAATTTTGCAAATTGAAGGGATTCGTTTGGCAAGACCCGGCGAATTTTCTGAACAAGCGTTTTTAAACGATAAATTGGATTTGGCACAGGCGGAGGCCATTGCCGATTTAATTGATGCCACCTCCGAACAAGCTGCGCGTTCGGCCTTAAAATCTTTACAAGGCGAATTTTCTAATAAAGTAAATGCGTTGGTGGATTCTGTGATCTATTTGCGTACTTATGTCGAGGCCTCGATTGATTTTCCTGATGAAGAAATTGATTTTTTGGCTGATGGAAAAATTGAAGCGAATTTACGCAGTATTATTGCACAGCTTGATGATGTATGCCGTGAGGCAAAACAAGGCTCGATTTTACGCGAAGGAATGAAAGTGGTAATTGCCGGTCGGCCAAATGCGGGAAAATCCAGTTTGCTGAATGCGCTTGCCGGTCGTGAAGCGGCAATCGTTACCGATATTGCCGGAACGACACGTGATGTATTACGTGAACATATTCATATTGACGGTATGCCGTTGCATATTATTGATACCGCAGGTTTGCGCGAAGCCGCAGATGAAGTGGAACGCATTGGTATTTCACGTGCTTGGAATGAAATAGAACAGGCGGATCGCATTATTTTAATGCTTGATAGTAGCGACACGGAAAACCTGGATCTTAATAAAGTGCGGTCAGAATTTTTAGCAAAATTGCCAACCAATATTCCGGTTACGATCGTTCGTAATAAAATTGATTTAACCGATGAACAAGAGGGCGCAAGCGAAGAAAACGGTTATCATGTCATTCGTTTATCTGCTCAAACACAAAAAGGCGTACAGTTACTCCGTGAGCATTTGAAACAAGCGATGGGTTTTCAAACCGGCATTGAAGGTGGTTTCCTTGCCCGTCGCCGTCATTTAGACGCATTAGAAAAAGCAGCGGAACATTTGCAAATCGGCTTGGTGCAATTAACGGAATTTCATGCCGGTGAGTTATTGGCGGAAGAACTACGTTTGGTGCAAGCTAATCTAAGTGAAATCACCGGGCAATTTACCTCAGATGATTTGCTCGGCAACATTTTCAGCTCTTTCTGTATTGGCAAATAAAGTCGGTTAATGGCATTTTATGATTGATTGCGCTTGGGTTTTCTATGGATGCTTTAGCAGCGGGCATTTCATTTGTTTTTTTAAATGTAAATATCATTGATGCCTTGTCGATTATCGGTGTAATGACTTTTTTAATTTCTTTCATCGGCGTAAAGAGCGGTCATTTTTTAGGGAGAAATTTTAAAAGAGAAGCTGAAATTTTTGGTGGCTTCGTATTGATGATAATGGGGATTGAAATCTTGTTTGAACACGGTGTTTTTTTACATTTTTAAATTTAATTCACTATAAATGTGCGAACTATCTCGCTTTCGATTATAATCTCGAAAATTTTGTTCTCTTTAAGGGTAAATATGTTTATTGAAAAAATGAATGGGGTGGCAAATACCAAAATTGCCAAATTTATTCTCGGTCTTATTACTGTTTCGTTCTTAGTCGGCGGTATGTCCGGTTATTTGTTTAGCTCAAATGATTCTTATGCAGCGAAAGTAAATGGTGAAACCATTTCTCAGCAAGAATTTATGAATCGCTATAATCAAGAATTTGAAGCTCGAGCAGCTCAAGAAGGCGAAGCCTTTTTAACGCAGTCCGATTTACCGGAATTTGTAAATGCACTGCGTCAAGGTTTAATCGATCGTTTGATTGATCAGGAATTACTTCGTCAATATGCAAAAGAACTCAAATTGAGTGTAAGTGATGAAATGATTAAACGTGCGATTGTGACGGATCCTAATTTCCAATCAAACGGTAAATTTGATAATACACTTTATCAACAGATTTTGGCTCAAAATCGTTTAAGTTCGGATGCTTACGCAGCTATATTGCGCAGCGCACTTACCCTTGAGCAAATGCAAAACGGTATTACAGACAGTGAATTTGTCGTCCCTGTTCAAGTAAAAGATAATGCTCGAGTTTTTTTCCAAAAACGCACGGCACGTTTAGCAATCTTGTCTCTTGCAGATGAAATGGCGAAACAAAATGTGAGCGAACACGAAGTTAAAGCCTATTATGATGCCAATCAAAAAGCCTTTATCCAACCGGAGCAGGTTAAAGTGCAGTATATTCATCTTTCCGGTGAAGAAATTGCAAAAGGTATTCAAGTGAGTGATGTCGAAATAGCACAGTATTATCAAGATAATAAAGCGCAATTTATGACTCAACGTTTATCACATATTCAATTCGCTAATGAACAAGACGCTCAAACGGCGTATCAAGAATTACAAAATGGTGCGAATTTTGCCGAGTTAGCGAAAAGCAGTTCAATGGATAAAATCTCCGGTGAAAATGGCGGTGAATTAGGCTGGGTAAACGCAAATGAATTACCAAAGGCTTTTGAAGATGCTGCGACAAACTTAGCAGTCGGTACTTATAGCGAGCCTGTTAATGTAGATGGTAATTTCCATATTATCCGAGTAGAAGAGCGTAAAGAAAAACCACTTTCTGAAGTAAAAGCTCAAGTAGCGGATTTAGTGCGTAAAAACTTATTAGATAATCGTTTCTATGCGATTGAAAAAGAGGTTCGCGAAAAGGCATTTGAAGACAGTAAATCTTTAGAGACAGCGGCACAGGCTGCCGGTGTGAAAGTGCTGGAAAGCGGCTATTTTTCGCGTAAAAATGTACCGGAAGAACTCAATTTTCCTAGTGTGATATCAGCCGTGTTTGATTCTGATATTGCGAATGGCGGTGCGAATTCCGAACCTTTAAATGTCGGTGAACAAAATATTGTGTTGGTGCGTGTATTGGATCACAAAGCAGAAGGTGTCAAAACTTTAGACGAAGCAAAAGCGGATATCAAGACTTTCTTAAAACGTGAAAAAGCGGAGAAAGCCTTAACTGCAATGGCAACGGAACTGGTAAAAAATTTACCGGACAATCCGAATAAATTGCCTTCAGGTGTTACTTTCAGCGCAGATCAAACCTTCACATTTACTGAAAATCAAGATCCTATTTTGCTCAATGGTATTTTCTCTATTCGAAAACCTGAAAATAGTAAAGTAGTCTATGAAGTAATACGTAACAATAAAGGTGATGTAATTGTTGCTGCACTCAATAAAGTAGAGCAAGGTGAATTAAACGAGCAAGAATTGACTCAATTTGGTGCGCAACTACGCCAAGCCGATCAGCTTGAACTACGTGGTCAACTGATGCAAGCCTTGCGTGAGAAAGCACAAATTGAAATCAATGAAAGCTTTATTAAACAAGAAGACGAAAATTAATTTTTAAAATTCAATTCCTCGATTTGCCCCTCCAAAAGTTAGGCTAAATGAACTTAACTTAATAAGGGGCAAATTTTTTATGTCCAAATATATCTAACCATTTAAACAACAAAAAAGTCAGTATTATGTAGCAGTTGCTACACCCAATAAATATTGGATATAGAATTCTCTTTGTGCAACTGCTACATAATACTGAAACAAGCGGTTGAATTCTATTTCACCCTTGCACAAAGATTACATCAATTTATCTTTGAAATTATAAATAGTAGTTCTCCGATGGATTACCCAATTCGGATCTGTGAGCCGCACCGGATTAGCTCCCCTTACCCAAAAAAAACAAATCTATTCCCCGAAATGACTCCGATGCAATATTGAATTCCAACCTTTTGCTAAGTTTTTTAAATTTGAACAAATCATTTATTTTGTGATGTCGATCACGGTAATTTTGAGTAATCTCACTTATAGTAGTTCCACATTTCTGAATGTAATAATATTGGGAGAAAAAAATGAACAAAGAAATGCAAAATAATGATGAAAATAATATTAGAAAACTGATTGTTGGCACTATTTCTCTCGTTTGTGCCATTGTTTTTTTTAGCGGATTTGCTAAAGATTTGTGGGGAGGAGTTTTTGATTTTGGTAAATTAACAGGGCATTTCCCGGACTGGTTGAAAACTTCTGGCGGAACAAGTGCAAAGGGTGGTTTTTTATTTGCATTAACCTTAATTCCTAGCGTAATGTTGGCGCTTGGCTTTATGGCTATTTTTGAACATTACGGTGCATTACTCGCAGCTTCAAAATGGCTTAGTCCTATTTTAAGGCCGTTAATGGGAATTCCTGGTGTCTGCTCTATTTCACTAATTGCCAGCACACAAAGTACGGATGCGGGTAGTTCAACCACAAAATTTTTACGTAATGAAAATAAAATAAGCCATAAAGAGCTATTGATTTTTGCTGCATTCCAATTTAGTGCAGGTGCTTTTTTAACTAATTTTTTAGCATCTTTTGCACCTTTATTAACAATAGCCGATAGTTTTGGCAATGTTCCTCCAATCTCTATTGCATTATGTTTAGGTATCATTTTGTTATTTAAAATCCTTGGAGCAAATTTAATGCGTCTTTATGTAAAAAATTTTGTGAAAGATGATGAGGTGGGAATATGAATCCAACAAAAAATGAAACTAAATTAATTACTGATATTTTTATTGAAGGAGCGAGAAAAGGTTGGAATATCGCAATTCATAGTACGCTACCTAATGTTTTAATGGCTTATGTCATCATCTATATTTTAAATACTTCGGGGTTATTAAAATTATTAGGCGAATATGTCGGTTTTATTATGGCTCCTTTAGGCTTGCCCGGTGAATCTATAGCAGTATTTTTAGCCGCATTCTTGAGTTGGGGCGGTGCCGCCGGCGTATTGGTTGCGTTGGTACAAGAAGGCACATTAAATGCTCAGCATATTGCTATTTTATTACCGGGTATGGCGTTGGTCGGCTCAACTATACAATATATGGGGCGTGTATTGGGAGTGTTAGGTGTACCCGGCAAACATTACTTAGTAATGTTTGGAATTTGCGTTATAAATGCTTATTTAGCAATGTTATTAATGAGATTTATAATTTAAAGGAGGAATATATGCGTAATGAACAATTAAAAAATTTTCTTACGGAGTTAAAGGAACTTACCGATATTGAAAGTCCAACGCATTGTATTGAAGGTGTTAATCAGGTTACTCAATGGTTTATCAAAAAAGCTGAGAGTTTAGGTTTAAGCCACCAAAAGATTGCGATGAACAGCGATAAAGTTGCTGACTGCTTACTCATCACTAATAACCCAAATGCAAGCCGATTTGATCTACTTTTTATCGCTCATATGGATACCGTTTTTCCGGTAGGAACAGGGGAAAAGGTACCGTTTAAATTAGATGGGAATCATCTTAATGCTTTAGGGGTGATTGACGATAAATCAGGGGCATTACTCAGTTTTTATCTATTACAAGAATTAGACCTAACTCGTTATAACATTGCAATTTACCTTAATTCACATGAAGAAACGGGCTCAATTTATGCCAAAGAAAGTATTCGAGAATATGCCCGTAAATCAAAATATTGTTTCGTTATGGAACCCGCTCGTGAAGATGGCTCAATGGTCGCCACTCGCAAGGGGCTGGTAACTTATGATATTGAATTTTATGGTGTTGCGGCACATGCGGGAAATAATCCGCAAAAAGGTCGTTCCGCATTAGTAGAAGCAGCAAATTTTGTTGTGGAATTCTCAAAACTCAATGATTTCGACATCGGGCATACTTTTAATTGCCTAATAACGCATGGCGGAACGGCGCATAATGTGATCGCCGATTTTGCCTCTTTAACCATTGAAATGCGCTACAAACACCCATCTTCCGTTGATTACTTTGAACAGCAATTGAAACGTATTTTAGAAAATCCATTCGTTGAGGGCGTAACGGCTAAGAAAATCTTAGTCAACAATGAGGCTCCAATGATTGATGAGGTATATTTACCAAAACTTAAAAAAATTTTTGATGAAGTCGGACAGTCTATGCAGATACCAACTAAATGGGTTGATGCCGGCGGATTAAGTGATGGAAATATAGCCGCTTCAGTAGGTTGCCCGACGATTGATGGATTAGGCCCTACAGGTGGCAATATGCACGCCAAAACAGAATATATGTTCGTTGATTCCGTCGTGCCTAAATGCAATTTAATTTTAGCTGTTATTGAAAAGCTATTTCAGAAATCAATGTAGGTAACATATTGTTTATAGTTATAAAGGGTTGATTCATTCTGTGATCTTTTTCTTCTTATGAGGAAAGGTGAATTGCAATCAAACCTGATTTCTGATAAAAAGTGCGGTAATTTTCAACCGCACTTTTTTCATTAATGAAAGGAAAGTTTTATGGCAGAAGAAACTATTTTCAGCAAAATTATTCGTAAAGAAATTCCCGCCGATATTGTTTATCAAGATGAACTGGTTACCGCATTTCGTGATATCGTACCACAAGCCAAAACCCATATTTTGATTATTCCGAATAAACTTATTCCGACAGTAAATGATGTTACTGAGCAAGATGAAATTTCCCTTGGTCGCTTATTTACCGTGGCGGCAAAATTAGCCGAACAAGAGGGTATTGCGGAAGAAGGGTATCGTTTGATCGTAAATTGCAACAAACACGGCGGACAAGAAGTTTTCCACGTTCATATGCACCTTGTCGGTGGTGAACCATTAGGAAAAATGTTGAATAAGTGAAGAATATTGGATAAATAATGAAAAAATCACTGATTCTTTTAAGCGCTTTTGTTTTGACGGCTTGTTCAAATTCCGGTTCGAATTTAGTTCATACTAATACTCCCATTTTGAATGTTGCGGCCGAGCTTGCGGCAAATGTTGAAGCGAAGGTGAGTTCAAATTCGGCATGGGTAAAAAATAAAAGAACTCAACCGATCAAGGTGAATTATCATCTTTTTTGGTATAACAACCAAGGTGTAACCCAAGTGTGGGAGCAACAACGTGAAAGTTTGTCGGGAAATTTACGTTTACAACCTCAAGAGCAAAAGGCGATTGAGTTAGCCAAGCCGACACCTGAAAGCACAAATTACCGCCTTTATTTACAATAATTATGTCTACGTTATTAATTGATCTTGAAAGCTATGCGCTAACTCAGGAAGAAATCGAATTACTGGAGCACCCTCTCGTTGCAGGCGTAATTTTATTTACACGCAATTTTCACGATCGCGAACAGATTCAAGCATTAGTAAAATCTGTACGTGAGCGGGTGAAAAAGCCATTACTTATAACGGTGGATCAAGAAGGCGGACGGGTTCAACGTTTTCGTGAGGGGTTTACCCAATTGCCGGCAATGCAAGCCTTTGCGACATTATCATCTGATTTGAAGCAACAACAAAATTGGGCTCGTGAAGCCGGTTGGCAAATGGCGGCGGAAATGACCGCACTTGACATTGATTTGAGCTTTGCCCCCGTATTGGATTTAGGGCATAGATGTCGTGCTATCGGTGATCGTAGTTTTGCCGATGATGTGCAAAGTGCGGTCAATTTAGCAAGCGTTTTTATTGATGGTATGCACCAAGCCGGTATGGCGGCTACGGGCAAACATTTTCCCGGACATGGACACGTGTTGGCGGATTCTCACCTCGAAACTCCGATTGACGAACGCCCTCAAGCAGAGATTTTCGATACAGATATTCTGCCTTTCCAACAATTAATTGAACAGAAAAAATTGGATGCTATTATGCCGGCACACGTAATTTATACCCATTGCGATAGCCAACCGGCAAGCGGTTCGGAATATTGGTTAAAGCATATTTTACGTGAAAAATTGAATTTTAATGGTGCGATTTTTTCTGATGATCTCGGTATGAAAGGTGCCGGATTTATGGGTGATTTTGTCGCTCGTAGCGAAAAAGCATTGAATGCAGGCTGTGATTTGTTGCTTCTTTGTAATGAACGCGAAGGTGTTATTCAGGTATTGGATCAATTAAAACTCAAAGAAAACCAACCGCACTTTCAACAACGTCAAACTCGTTTGAATGCTTTATTTAAGAAAAAATCTTTCAGTTGGGCAGAACTGACGAAAACACCACGTTGGTTAGAAAATCATAAAAAATTGACCGCACTTCAACAGCAATGGTTGGCAACCAAAGTATGATTTCTTGTCGTCATTATCAAACGGGGGATTGTCGTTCATGCCAATGGCTTGATATGCCTTATGAACGGCAGCTTTCTGAAAAAACAACGCATCTTCAAACACAGCTTTCCGACTTGAAATATGATGATTTAATATGGTTACCACCTTTTCAATCTTCACAAAAAGCATTCCGTAATAAAGCTAAAATGGTGGTAAGCGGAGCGGTGGAGCGTCCGATTCTCGGTATTTTGAAAAATCCCGATAACCCCCTAAGTGCGATAGATTTGTGTGATTGCCCGCTTTATCCTAAACATTTTCAAGAGGTTTTTCCTATCCTCAAGGATTTTATCGGACGAGCAGGGCTTGTACCTTACAACATAGCAAAGCAAAAAGGCGAATTAAAATATATTTTACTCACGGAAAGTATGGCGACGGGCAAATTAATGCTTCGTTTTGTCTTGCGATCTGAAAATAAAATACCGCTTATTCGCCGTGAGTTATCGGGATTATTAGCAAAATTACCGCAATTAGACGTAGTCAGTGTAAATTTACAGCCTCAGCACGCCGCTATTTTAGAAGGAGAAGAAGAGATCTTTCTGACCGAGCAGCAATTATTAGCAGAGAATTTTAATGGTGTGCCGCTGTTCATTCGTCCTCAAGGATTTTTTCAAACTAATCCACAGGTTGCTTCGGGATTATATGAAACCGCGCAACAATGGATAAAAGATTTGCCGATAACCTCGTTGTGGGATTTATTTTGTGGCGTGGGAGGCTTCGGTTTACATTGTGCAAAAGCATTGCAGAAAAACCGACTTCATTCTATTGAACTTACAGGGATCGAGATTTCTGCTTCTGCTATTTTCGCTGCACAAACATCCGCACAAAAATTATGCTTGCAAAATGTCAAATTTCAATCTTTAGATGCGGCAAATTTTGCTTTGAATCAGGATGAACGTAAGCCTGATTTGGTGATCGTCAATCCGCCACGCCGAGGTATTGGCAAACCACTGAGTGAATTTCTCAACGAAATGCGACCACGTTTTATTTTGTATTCCAGCTGCAATGCAGTGTCTATGGGAAAGGATTTACGACATTTAACCCATTATAACGCAAGAAAAATTCAACTCTTTGATATGTTCCCACATACAACGCATTATGAAGTGTTAGTGTTGTTGGAACGAACTTTCTGATAAATTAAGGCAGGCTATATACTCGCCTTAGTTTGTTTTTTTACACCGAATCTTCCTATAAAATTACCTCCGATATTTCTCTTATATTTCTTTTTAAATGAAAGTTAATTCGTTTTGATATTTAAAATGAAATAATTTCCTTTCGATTAAAAGATTTTTCTATTTTTGAGATCTTGATCACATTTTTTATTTTCAAAATGAAATAAAATTAATTTCAATGATTAGCTGTTAGATCAGAAACAAAACATAAAACTTTCATTTTGGGAGGAGAGTTATGGAATTTATTACACATGGTGCGGAATGGTTTATCGGATTGTTCCAGAAAGGCGGTGAAGTTTTTGTCGGTATGGTGACAGGAATTTTACCATTATTGATTTCGTTGTTAGTGGTAATGAATGCCTTGATTAAGCTGATTGGTCAAGAGCGTATCGAACGTTTAGCACAACGTAGCGCCGGAAACCCTATTTCACGTTATTTGATTTTACCAGTGCTTGGTACCTTTGTATTTTGTAACCCAATGACCCTAAGTTTAGGGAAATTTTTACCTGAAGTGTATAAACCGAGTTATTACGCAGCAGCTTCTTACAGCTGTCATTCAATGAACGGCTTATTTCCACATATTAATCCAGGGGAGTTATTTGTGTATTTAGGTATTGCCAGTGGATTAACAACCTTAGGTTTGCCTTTAGCACCACTAGCCGTGAGTTATTTGCTAGTAGGTATGTTTACCAATTTCTTTCGTGGTTGGATTACAGATTTTACCACAGCTGTCTTTGCAAGACGGATGGGAATTAACTTAGCGCGTGAAGTACATCTATAGGAGCAACAGTATATGTCAAAAGCACTTTATATTGAAAAAGGTCAAAGCGGCTGGGGAGGGCCTTTAACCATACCGGTTGTAGCGGGGAAAAAAATTTTGTATATGACGGCAGGAACAAGACCGAGTATTGTTGAATATTTGGTTGAATTAACCGGCTGGGAAGCTGTGGATGGTTTTAAAGATGGAGAACCGGAAAATAATGAAATCGGCATTGCAATTGTCGATTGCGGTGGAGTGCTGCGTTGTGGCTTGTACCCAAAACGAGGAATCCCTACGATTAATATTCATGCGACCGGAAAGTCTGGTCCGCTTGCCGAGTATATTGTTGAAAATATCTACGTGTCTGCTGTAAAGGAAAATAATATTACTTTAATTGACACCGAGTTATCGAAAAAAGATGTTATTCAAACCATTCAGGATAAACCAAAAGACAGTGTAAAAAATTATGATACAACAAAGAAAATCACAGAACAAAGTGATGGTTTATTAGCCAAAATCGGCATAGGAATGGGGTCAGTCGTTGCTATTTTTTTCCAATCGGGACGAGATACGATTGATACCGTGTTGAAAACAGTTTTGCCTTTTATGGCATTTGTATCGGCTTTGATCGGGATCATTATTGCTTCAGGTTTAGGTGATTGGATCGCACACGGTTTAATACCACTGGCAAACAGTCCGATCGGTTTGGTTACATTAGCATTAATTTGTTCTTTTCCATTTTTATCACCGTTTCTTGGACCCGGCGCGGTTATTGCACAGGTTATCGGTACGTTGGTTGGTGTGCAAATCGGCTTAGGTAACATTCCACCGCATTTGGCGTTACCGGCATTATTCGCTATCAATGCACAGGCGGCTTGTGATTTTATTCCGGTCGGTTTGTCTTTAGCAGAGGCCAAGCAGGATACTGTTCGGGTTGGTGTACCATCCGTATTAGTCAGTCGCTTTTTAACCGGGGCTCCTACAGTATTAGTCGCTTGGTTTGTATCGGCATATATTTATTAATCAATCAACACAGAGCGGTATGTGCCGCTCTATCTATTGAGGAAAGAAAAGTAAGATGACAGTTATTTATCAAACTAAATTTACCAAAATTGGCAAATTTGCTCGTGAATCACTTGCTGAAAATATGTTTATTACCTTTAAACAAGGTGCGCCAGAAGACCTGGAGGACTACTGTTTTATTCATTCTCACGGAGAATTACAGACTGATATTCAGGTCGGTTATATATTGCAAATTAATAATGAAAATTTTCAAATTACAGCGATTGGCGACGTTGCAAATGTTAATTTGAAAGAATTGGGTCATGTTACTTGGCGTTTTGATGGCGCTAATATTACGGAATATCCGGGGACGATCCACGTGAAAGGCAATATTCCTATGAACATTACAGAAAATACGATTTTAAGCATTATAAAAAATTAAGGAGTTATAATATGAATTCAAAAGTGGCAATCGTTGTCGGAGGCGGACAAACTTTAGGTGCTTTTTTATCTGAAGGATTGGCTGAAAATGATTATAGAGTAGCCGTTGCCGATTTAAACGGAGAAAATGCACAAAAAACGGCTGATAGTATTAATCAAAAATTGGGGCTAACGGTGGCACAAGGTTTTCAAGTTGATGCGACTAATGAACAAAGTGTTATTGCATTAGCGAAGAATGTCGATCAGGCTTTTGGACGTAGTGATTTATTGGTCTATAGTGCAGGGGTTGCCAAAGCCGCTCCAATTACTGAATTTGGTTTGCAGGATTTTGAGTTCTCCGTACGGGTTAATTTAACCGGTTATTTCTTATGCGCAAGAGAATTTGCCAAATTAATGGTTCGTGATGGGATTAAAGGTCGAATTATTCAAATTAATTCGAAATCCGGCAAAGTTGGTAGCAAACATAATTCGGGTTACAGTGCGGCAAAATTTGGTGGCGTGGGATTAACTCAATCTCTTGCATTGGATTTAGCGGATAAAGGGATTACCGTGCATTCTTTAATGTTGGGAAATTTACTTAAATCACCGATGTTTCAATCTCTTATTCCACAATATGCCCAAAAATTGGGCATTTCTCCTGAAGAAGTTGAGCAGGTTTACATTGATAAGGTTCCGCTAAAGCGAGGCTGTGATTATCAAGACGTGCTGAATGTTCTCTTGTTTTATGCCAGTGAGCAGGCCTCTTATTGTACCGGACAATCAATAAACATTACCGGCGGCCAGGTTATGTTTTAGGCTTCCCCGTTTTCTTTCTTAATGTAAGAACGCTCTCAACACTCTTTAACTTAATTTCGCTTATTTCTATTCGCTATTTTCTAAGGTAGAAATTTGGTCAAGTGATTTACGGAGAGACTTTTCCATTATGTTAAAGAGCGGTTGCTTTTTGAGTCGTTTTATCTACATTATAGATATAATGGAATTTTGCGATAAATATTTTATTCCGCTCAAAATAAATTACAAAATATGAGATAATCCTATGATAAACACAACCAATTCGCTTATTTTAATTGCTATTATTGCTTGGATACTGCAACTTTTGCTTGGCTGGTGGCAGGTTTCCCGATTTAATAAGGCGTTTTCGTTGTTATGTCAGCAAGGGAATGTGGGAATAGGTCGCTCTAAGGGACGATTTAAACCTAAAGTAGTCATTGCCGTCGCGTTTGATCAAAACAATCGTGTTGTAAATTCGTTTATTATAAAGGGATTCAGTGTTTTTTCTGCTCCTCAAACGATTACTTCACTGCAAGGATTATTGCACAGTGAAATTATTCCTGAGCGGTTTTTTCCGCATAGTAAAGCATCGCAAGATGCGCTAGAGGAAGCAATCCGGTTGCAATAGCCGAGACTATTACGGATGTTTTATGAAACCAAAAGAAAGACAACTTGCGATCTTAGATTATTTGCAAAGTAACGGTAGAACTGCCGTTGATACTTTAGCACAACACTTTTCCACAACCGGTACGACCATTCGTAAAGATTTAACCGTATTAGAGAATGAGCGAAAAGTTTTACGGACTTATGGGAGTGTTGTATTAGCGGGTAATGAGAAAGAAGACGATGAATTACCGATGACTAATAAAACCCACATTAATTTGGAACAAAAGCGCAAGATTGCGAAGGCAGCTGTCGGCTTATTGAAAGACGGAGATTCGATGATTATTGATTCCGGTAGTACTGTACTGCAAATGATTCCATTGTTGGGAAAACTGGATAATTTAACGATTATGACCAACAGCCTACATATCATTAATAGTCTGGTAAGTTTGGAAAATAATCATGAATTATTAATGTGTGGGGGGACTTATCGAGCGAGATCCGCTTCTTTTCACGGTGTTTTGGCAGAGTCCACCTTTGATAAATTTAATTTTGATAAATTATTTATCGGTACTGATGGGTTCGATCTTGAATTAGGATTAACGACTTTTAACGAAGTGCACGGCGTTAGTCAAGCAATGACGGGGGCTGCACGGGAAATCATTGTATTGGCAGATTCGTCAAAATTCGGGCGGCGTAGTCCGAATGTCGTCTGTCCGTTAGATAAAATTGATGTCGTGATTACTGATAACGGGTTGGATAAACAAATTCATCAAGCTTTGTTAGAACGGAATATTCAAGTGCTTATTGCCGAATAATAGGATAGATTTAGCCGGATCGGTTCGGGCTAATTAAAAAACGGTGTTTTTTTGATTTAGGACATAGGAGACAAAGTGGTTGATATTTTTTTAGGTCAACCACTTTGTCTATTATGTCTTTCAGGTTGGGTCAATATTTTTAAACATCATAAGTTCCCATCACTACGGCTTGATCTAAAATATGTCCTTGCATAGCAAAATGTAGATCATTGAAACGGAAACCGGTGTTGAGATCAAGTTTGGTGTCAAGGGCGTAAACGATTAATTCATAACGGTGTAGGCAATTCGGTGGTGCCATTCCGCCATAAGCGGAAGCTTCGTTTAATTCGAATTTTCCTAAAACGCTTGCCCAAGAATTTGCACCTTGTACATAATCGGTGGCGGTTTGGCTCTCATTTTCCCGTACGCTTGTGCGTTCAAGATTGGCAATCAGCCAGTGAATCCAAACAAAGCCGCTGGCGGTAATGGCGTCTTTATCTTCCAGTACGACAGCGAAGGATTTTGTGCCTTCAGGTGCATCGGTAATATCAAACGGAATGGAGTAGGTCGGCATACCGTTTGGGCTAAATTGTGAGCCGCGTTTACCGTATTTGTCTTCAAACATTCCATTTTTTATGGCTGAACTGGTTACTTTCATTTGATTCTCTCCTAGCTTCTTACTGAATAAACTTTGAATTTTGTGGTTTGTGCCAGCACATCAAATTCACCGAAATATTGCTGCAATAAATCGGGGTAAGGCAAAAAGGCGTTTGCCACAATGCGAAGTTCCCCTCCAGTGTTTAAATACCATTTGGCTTGAGTAATGAGTTCTTTCACTGCACGGTAAGCGGTATCAATACCATCATGGAACGGCGGATTAGAAATAATGAGATCAAATTTTCCGTCAATATTTGAGAACACATCACTAGCGAAAACACGGGCTTCCAATTGATTCTCTGCGAGGGTTTTACGGGACGATTCCAATGCCATTGCGTGAATATCCGTCATCGTGATATTGGCTTTCGGATTCATTTTTTTGATTATCGAACCAATCACACCGGCTCCACAACCAAGATCAAGAACATTGCCTTTAATATGATCGTTGACGGTAGAAAGTAAAAGTGCCGTTCCTACATCCAGTTCATTCGCACTGAATACACCGGGTAAACTATGGACGATTAAATTATCGAGCCGTGGCGATTGATAGGTTTTCCAAAAAGTATCGAGATCAAAGTGCGGTCGTTTTTTCAAGGAAAAATGATACAAACCGCAACGGCGTGCAGAATCAATTTTGGCAATATCACCGAATGAAGATAATATTTTTTCTACGGAACGTACGCCACATCGGTTTTCACCGATAATGAGCATTTCTTGCCCTTCCGAGGCATTGGCGAGAAGCTGCATTAATTGGAATTGTACTTCTTGTTTATTCTTCGTCCAATAATAGACGATAAGATCTGCTTTACCTTGAAATTCAACGGAAAAATCGACCGCACTTTGTGTTATGGCGTAGTCAAAATAGCAACTCCAAACCTGAACAGATTGGCAATATTTGGTGAGCTTTTGGGGAAATTGATCGTTAATTCCGCCGGTAAGTAAAACAGATTTTCCCTGAAAAAAGGGAAAGTGACGTGCTAAAACTTCGCTTTCAAGAGAAATCACGCTTTGAATCCTGTGAAGTATTGGTTTAAAATTATGCGCTATTCTAGCAAAGATAGCGCAAATAGAATATTTATTTAGTTGGGATCTTGCCCATTTATTGTAAGGAAATGTTTATGAAAAAAGTCGTATTTGTCGCAACAGTGGCTGCATTGTTATCGGGGTGTCAGTTAATTGAGCAAATACAGGGGCAATCTCAAGCTCCTTCTAAAGTTGAAGTAACGCCGGAGCAGCTTGAAATGTTCAAAAAGTTAGATGCGCAGTTTGAACGAGTGAAGAAAAGCGGTACGGAAATTGAATTTAACGGCGAAAAATATGTGAAACAAACCAGAGCGGTGAAATCTGAAATTCCTCGTTTTCTTAGTTTAGCAGCAAGTGTGGATCGTACAAATCGTAAAATAATTACCAGCGAGACTTTTTATCTTAAAGATCTCTCCTATGAATCTGCATTAACCGCTCGATATTTAGATGAAAATAAAAGAGTATGTGATTTACAAACTTTTAGTAGCGACAGAACCCCTTACTATGCTTGTAGTGGGAAAGATTTCCAACGTTTTATCGCCATTGTGAATAAAGATAAAAATATTCTTTCATTCCGTAGCCTCAAAACTTACCAACAAAAACCAACGGACGCAGAAGAAAAGTCCATTGTTAGAGGATTAATGAATTATCCGTTTGATACCATATCCCGTTAGTAAGCGATGATGAATAGACGCGATCTTCTTTTAAAAGAAATGGGGATTACCCAATGGCAATTACACCGTCCCGAAGTGCTACAAGGGGCGGTGGGTGTTGCGGTTGCTGCACATATTCGATTTATTGTGGTATCAGATGAAAGTTTAAGTCAGCAGCCTTTATTTGACGATGTGCTGCTTAGTCTTGAATTAAAGAAAGAAGATTGCCTTTGTTTGAATTACGATCAAATCCAACACCTTGAATTAAATCATTCCGTTCGTTATTGGCTATTGGCTGAAAATGCAGAGAAAATCGACCGCACTTTGCCTTATTGTCTTAATGCCGAGCGGGTGTATCGTTCGCCTGACTACATAAATTTTCAAACTTCAACGATTGCCAAACGTGAGCTTTGGCAGCAGATTCAACAGGTTCAATAATATGATTCGGATTCTTACCGTTGAAGAAAATGATTTTGATCGTTTATATGAGATTGAACAACAAGCTCACCTTGTCCCTTGGTCGCTAGGGACGTTAAAAAATAATCAAGGAGAGCATTATCTTAATCTCAAATTGGTGAAAAATAACCGAATTATCGGTTTTGCCATTTGCCAAACAGTATTGGATGAAGCTACTTTATTTAATATTGCGCTAGAGCCTGCTTACCAAGGGAATGGTTTTGGGAAACTTCTATTGATTGGCTTAATGGAAAAGCTAAAGGAAAAGGGAATTCTAACTTTATGGCTTGAGGTTAGGGAATCTAACCCGGCACGTCAGCTGTATGAAAAACAAGGTTTTAACGAAGTCGATATTCGCAAAAATTATTATCCGTTGCCCGATGGCAAACGGGAAAATGCTGTTGTTATGGCGTGTTATTTATAGCTAAAAAAGAAAAGAGCGGTCGTTATTGAATGAATAACGACCGTTTTTTTAGGCATCTTGAGAAGGGAAAATAAATGGGTTAAGACCGCTACGGGCAAAGCCTTTTTCCTCCATTTCGACATCTAAGAAAATGGATGCCAAGTCATCTGCCACCGCTTCGACATTCGGATCTTTTTCTTGGAACATCATTTTCAAATAACTTTCGCAGCTACCGCAGGTTTCGGCTCGGATAAGGGCTAATTTTTCATTTAATGACCATAATTCCAATTTGTCGTGAGCATTGCAATTGGTACATTGGGCGCGCACGAGGTTCCATTCGCTTTCACATAAGGAGCAGTGTAAATAGCGCAAGCCTTGTGATGTACCGATATGAACCATACTGGCAACCGGCGCAGAGCCGCAAACAGGGCAATAGTGAATATTTTCACTATTTTCCAAGCGGCTTGCGTGTGGAATTTGTTGCGCCAGTTGTAACCAATAAAGGGAAAGTGCCGCCCAAATGAATACGGCTTTATCACTGCTAACCAAGTTAAATTCTTCCGCCAACAATTGGTTTGCCATTTCTTCTAATTCTGAGCTTCCTGCTTTTTCTAGGGATTCAATCGTTGCTGCAACTTGTTCGTTCGCTTTAGGCTTAATTTCATACAAAATCTCACTTAAATAATCACGCCAAATATCATCGCGTTTGAAATTTTTGGCATTAAGCGGTTTGATCCCATCTAATTGCTCAAATGTTTGTTTGGGAAGCGGATTTTTTTCAAACGTAGCCAGTTGACCTTCTACGATCTCTGCGACAAATAAGAGATAATCCGCCAAGGGATGATTTTTGGCTAAATCACGTAAGCGTTTTGCTCGGCGTTGATAAAGATTTTTAGGGTTGGCAAATAGGATTGCCGGAGTTTCGTAAGCATTTTTTTTCTGCTCTTTGATTTCGGCTTCTGATAGGATTTTGATGCTCATAATGTTTTTTTATCCGTAGTTTATAAGAAAAAGTGCGGTCATTTTTAACCGCACTTTTGAGTTGGATTTTTGGTTTATTCCGAAATGCTTTTAAATAGCGCTTTGGTTTTTTCACCTTTTTCTTCGCGTTCAATGTCTTTTTCGAGTTCCGGTAGCACTTCTTTTCGATACCATCTAGGGTGATGTTTTTTCGCCCAACGGACGGTTACCCAGCCTTCAATGATACCGCGGATTGAACCCTTCACCCAAAAAGCCATATAAATGTGTACTAAAATGCCGGTAAATAGCATAAAAGCACTGGCTGAATGAAGAAGGATAGCAATTCTCAGCACCGGAATTGAGAAATAGTGGGAAAAATACTGACGCCACATGATGACACCGGTAATCAATAAAGTAAACATTGCAAGGATCAATGTCCAAAACAACATTTTTTGACCCAGATTATATTTACCGTTATCGGCAACGGCGTGTTCGTTTCCTTTTAATACCTCAAAAATCCCTTTCATCCAACGAATATCGTTTTTTTCCGGAATGTTGTGATGCCAATATAACGAGCATAAGAAAATAAAGGCAATAAACATTAAAATTCCGGTGAAAGGATGAATGGCTCGTGCTAACTGCGGCGTACCGAGAATTTCCGTTAACCACGAAAAATCAGGGAAGAAGAAGGCAATTCCGGTAAACATCGTTAAGAAAAAGCAGATTACCAAGAACCAGTGGCTTAAACGTGCAGGGATACGATGGCGAACGATACGGGTATCGTTCGTAATTTCAAATTTACTCATCTTTTTTGCCCTCTTGTTCGTCTTTCTCTTCAAATTTTTCGTGGTGATCTTCCACATCCGTTTCTGTATTCGGGCCTACCGTTAAATAATGACCGATTTCAGCGAGTGCCAAACCGCCCATTGCAACGGCTGCAACCGGTTTTAATACGTCTTTCCATAAGGTGATACTCATATCAATATGAGGATCTTTCGGTAATCCGTTGTAAAGTTCCGGTTTATCGGCGTGGTGCAACACATACATCACGTGTGTACCGCCTACTCCCGGCGGGTCATAAAGACCTGCGTTTTCATAGCCGCGAGATTTAAGATCTTCAACACGTTTTTCCGCATAGATTTTCATTTCCTCTTTCGAACCGAAACGAATTGCACCGGTCGGGCAAGTTTTGACGCAAGCCGGTTCTTGCCCCACAGAAACACGATCGACACAAAGAGTACATTTGTACACGCGGTTATCTTCGGGGTTCATTCGTGGAATATTGAACGGACAGCCTGCGATACAGTAACCGCAACCGATACATTTATCGGATTGAAAATCCACAATACCGTTTTTGTATTGAATAATCGCACCCGGTGCAGGGCAGGCTTTTAAGCAGCCCGGTTCTGAACAGTGCATACAACCGTCTTTACGGATCAACCATTCCAAACGATCGTTTTCTTCCACTTCGTTAAAACGCATCACCGTCCAGGCTTTCGCATTCAGATCGACCGGATTGTCATAAATGCCCACACATTGTGCATTAACATCAGAGCGGATGTCATTCCACTCCGAGCAACCCACCTGACAGGCTTTACAACCGATACAGGTGGAAACATCAATCAATTTGGCAACTTCAACTTTATGATCCCGTGCTTGCGGTGCCGGTGTTAAATCTGAGGTCGCAGAGATCTTAATAATATCTTGAGATTGTACATCCATTGCTCGCATATTATGCCTCCGCTTTCTCAATGTTCACCAAGAATGTTTTATATTCCGGTGTTTGTGTATTGGCTTCACCCCAAGATGGTGTCAAAGTGTTCGTAGAGAATCCACGATTTCCTTTACCATTTAAGGCTTTCATATTCCAGTGAATAGGAATACCTACGTGGTGAACGGTTTTGCCATCAATTTCTAAGTCTTTCAATCGTTTGGTTACGACTGCCACGGCTTTAATATAACCACGTTTTGATGTGATTTTTACCATATCACCTTTTTGAATGCCTTTTTCTGCAGCTAATTTTTCACCGATTTCCACAAATTGTTGTGGCTGAGCGATGATATTCAGCGCCGATTGTGCTGTCCAACTATGGAAATGCTCGGTTAAACGATAAGTTGTCGCGACAAACGGATACTCTTTATTTGAACCGATAAATTCACGGTCTTCTTTGTAGATACGAACTGTCGGATCAGATACCACATTCGGATGAAGCGGATTAGAATCAATCGGACTTTCAATCGGTTCGTAGTGCTCAGGCATTGGACCGTTATTGATCTTATCTACTGCGAATAAACGACCTACCCCTTCGGCAGACATAATAAACGGACCGGCATCCGAACCCGGAGGTTGTGTGCCATAGTCGGCGACATCGTGCCAGTTCCAGTTTTTACCGTTCCACTTAATTAATTGACGGTGTTTATCCCAAGGATTGCCGTTAATATCTAATGAGGCACGACTATAAAGCACACGGCGGTTTGCCGGCCATGCAAAGCCCCAACCTAGAGTGCAGCCTAAACCTGATGGATCGGAATTATCACGGTTTGCCGTTTGGTTACCTTTTTCAGTCCACTGACCGACGTATAACCAGTTACCTGATGTGGTTGTTCCGTCATCACGTAGGTGAGCAAAGCCGTTAAGTAATTGCCCTTTTTTGTACATCAAGTTTCCGTTAGGATCATAAAGATCAGCAAGAGCATAACCGTTTAACTCTTTTGCTAACTCTTCTGCACTCGGTGAGTGAGGTTGAGCATAATTCCACGTCATTGCTTCAAAAGACTCAATACCACGACCGCCTTCTTTTTTATAAAGCTCGTGCATTTCTTCACGAATCATAGAAAGAATATCGACATCAGGTAATGCTTCACCCGGTTGATCACAACCTTTCCAATGCCATTGCGCCCAACGGCCGGAATTGGCAATAGAGCCGTCTTCTTCAGCGAAACAGGTTGTTGGTAAACGGAATACTTCGGTTTGGATTTCAGAAGAATTTACATTGTTTGATTCACCGAAGTTTTTCCAAAATTCAGAGCTTTCCGTTTGAAGTGGATCCATAACAATTAAGTATTTTAATTTGCTCATACCTGCAAGGGTTTTATTTTTGTTCGGTAATGAGTTTAATACGTTAAAGCCTTGTAGAATCCAGCCGTGTAATTGACCGTCATTCATTAATTTCACATGAGTAATCGGATCATATAAACGATCTGTTTTCGGTAAGAAATTAAATCCCCAACCGTTTTCTTTGGTTGCATTATCGCCATAGAAAGTTTTCATCATACTCACGAAGAATTTTGATGTGTTGCGATAATAGTTAATTTGTCCCGGTACGATATCTTTTGGCGTAATCGCATTAATATATTGCTCGTAAGAGGTATCCTTGTCGTTCGGTAAACGCATATACCCCGGTAAGGAGGTTGGTAACAAGCCCATATCCGTTGTACCTTGAACGTTTGAATGTCCTCGAAGCGCATTAATTCCGCCGCCCGGCATACCCATGTTACCTAAAAGTAACTGAATCATCGCCATAGAACGAATGTTTTGCGTACCGATTGTGTGTTCCGTAAAGCCTAACGCATATAAGTGCGTCATCGTTTTATTTGGCGCAGATGTTTTACCGATTTCTTCACAGATTTGTAAGAAGAGTTTTTGTTTTACGCCTGTAACACGCTCCACCATTTCCGGCGTATAGCGAGAAACGTGTTCTTTTAATACGTTAATCACACAACGCGGATCTTGGAGTGTCATATCACGTTTAGCATTGCCGTTTTCATCGAATTGATAATTCCAGCTCGATTTATCATAGCTACGTTTTTCCGCATCGTAACCGGAGAATAAACCGTCTTCAAATTTAAAGCCTTCGTTTACCAAAAATGATGCATTGGTATAGTGTTTCACATATTCGTGCTGAATCTGATTCGTTTCCAATAAGTAACGAATCACCCCCAGTAAGAAGGCAATATCAGAACCGGAACGAATCGGCGCGTGCAGATCTGCGACTGACGCGGTACGGTTAAAGCGAGGATCAACAACGATGATTTTCGCACCGTTTTTCTTCGCTTCAATCGCCCAACGGAAGCCGACAGGGTGTGCTTCGGCAGGATTACCGCCTTGAACGATAATTAAATCGGCATTTTTGATGTCAACCCAGTTATTTGTCATCGCACCGCGACCAAATGATGGAGCAAGACTTGCTACCGTTGGTCCGTGTCAAGTATTCGCTTGGTTACACACCGGCACCATACCGAGCATTCGAATCCACTTTTGCGTGAGTAATGCGGCTTCGTTGCTCATCGCAGAGGCGGTCATAATTCCGGTAGTAGCCCAACGATTTACGGTATTGCCTTTTGCATCGGTTTCAATAAAGTTGGCATCTCGGTCGTCTTTCATTAAACGGGCGATGCGTTTGATCGCTTCTTTCCAAGAAAGGCGTTCCCATTTGTCGGAACCGGGAGCACGGTATTGAGGATAAAGTGAGCGGCTCTCACTATTCACATAATCAAGCGCACCTGCGCCTTTAGGACAAAGTGCACCACGGCTCACCGGATGATCAGGATCACCTTCAAGGTGGAATAATTTAGAACGGGTATTTGTGCCTGTGTGGCTACTTAATGAATCGGAAGGTTTTCCTGTACTGTATAACAACATACCACAGCTAACAGCACAATATGTACAAGTGTTACGGGATTCATAAGCGCGTAATAATTTGTATTCGCGCGGTGCCGCTAATGCGCTTGCCGGAGCAAAACCTAGCATTGCGGCGGAAGTTCCTGCCATACCACCTGCACAGATCTTAAAGAACTTTCTTCTTGAGACCTGCATAATCACTCCTTTCAACAACAAGGTTGTCTAGATATAGATAGTAAGAAATTCGTCTGGATAATTCGGTTGGTTTCGTTAAAATAACAACACAAAACTGACTAAATTGCGCATAGAAAAACATCAATTTAGGGTTGTTTAGGATACCGATTTTTTATGGATAAATCCATAATCAAAATGCATTATATCCGGCAAAATATATGATCCCGATCACAGAATATATAAAAATTGTAATACTTTTGTTATATAAAGTTTAATGGAAAGATAAAAATGAACCGGCTTGTAGAACGAACGATTAATTTTTTTAAAAAATTGAAAACAACAGAAAAATCGACCGCACTTTTACAAACAAAAGCGGATTGTTTGGCGGTTGAAATGCCGGTGTCATTGGTTTATAACGGCATATCTCACGCCGTGATGATGTGTTCACCGGAAGATTTGGAGGACTTCGCCCTAGGATTTTCATTAACGGAAGGCATTATTGATAAGCCGAGTGATATTTATGGCATTGATGTGGTGGACGTCTGCAATGGTATTGAGGTTCAAATTGAGCTTTCCAGCCGAAAATTTATGGCATTGAAATCACATCGCCGAAATCTTACCGGACGTACCGGCTGCGGTATCTGCGGAACGGAACAGCTGAATCAAGTTTATAAAAACTTTCCAAAATTAGACCGCACTTTTGAGTTTAATATCAATTTATTAGATGATTGTTTTTCTGCGTTGCAAAAAAATCAAATATTAGGAAAGCAAACCGGAGCAACGCATGCCGCTGCATTTTTTGATCCGAGTGGCAATATGCTTGTTATTCGTGAAGATGTTGGACGTCACGTCGCATTGGATAAATTACTCGGTTGGTATGCAAATGCGAATAAACCGCAAGGATTTTTGTTAGTTTCAAGTCGGGCAAGTTATGAAATGGTACAAAAGACAATATCTTGCGGTATTGAAATATTGGTCGCGATTTCGGCAGCAACAAATTTAGCGGTGGATATGGCAGAAGCGCATGATTTAACGTTAATCGGATTTGCAAGGGAAGGAAAAGGCAATGTTTATTGCGGAAAAGAGCGGTTAATTTTAAGGTAGTTTTTAATTTGTTCATTTTAGGATTCACATCAATTAAGTTTCCCGACTGTAAGTAGAATTCGATAATTGTAAATGGCTGAAATAATTCGGCATTGTCTAATTTGTAAAATCAAATTATAATCCCCTGTAAATTTACACAGATAAAATAACATAATGGATATTTCCGAATTACTTGATGGCTTAAACGATAAACAGCGAGAAGCAGTGGCGGCACCTCTTGGCAATTATTTGGTTTTGGCTGGCGCAGGGAGTGGTAAGACTAGAGTGTTGACTCACCGCATTGCGTGGCTGATCGCCGTAGAAAATATTTCTGGAGGAAGCATTATGGCGGTTACTTTTACCAATAAAGCCGCCGCAGAAATGCGCCATCGTATTCAAGATACATTAGCCAAACATTCACAATCCAATTTATTCGGTATGTGGATTGGCACGTTCCATAGCATTGCTCATCGTCTATTACGCGCCCACCACTTAGATGTGGGATTGCCGCAAGATTTCCAAATTTTGGATTCGGAAGATCAAGTTCGTTTAGTAAAACGTTTGCTTAAATTGCATAATTTTGATGAAAAAGCCTTTCCGCCGAAGCAAGCCTGTTGGTATATCAACAATAAGAAAGATGAAGGTTTACGCCCTCACGAGATTGAAGATTTTAATGATCGACAAGAACGTGAGTGGATTAAAATTTATCAGATTTATCAAGATACCTGTGATCGCGCGGGATTAGTGGATTTCGCCGAGCTTTTAATTCGAGCTTATGAATTATTTGATAAAAAACCGTTGATTTTGCAGCGTTATCAACAACGCTTCCAACATATTTTGGTGGATGAGTTTCAAGACACCAATAAGATTCAGTATAAATGGATTAAAATCCTTGCAGGGGAAACCGGCAAAATAATGATTGTAGGCGATGACGATCAATCTATTTACGGCTGGCGTGGAGCGCAAGTTGAGAATATCCAGAAATTCCTAAAAGATTTCAAAGCCGAGACCATTCGCCTTGAGCAAAATTATCGCTCGACGGCGAATATTCTGAACAGTGCAAATGAATTAATTTCTAACAATGCCGATCGTCTTGGCAAAAATTTATGGACGAATGGAGAAAAGGGCGATCCTGTGGGTATTTATGCCGCCTTTAATGAATTGGATGAAGCAAAATTTATCGCCTCACAAATTCAAGATTGGACAGAAAATGGTGGCAAGTTAGATGATTGCGCCGTGTTATATCGTAGCAATAGCCAATCCCGTGTGATTGAAGAAGCATTGATTCGCTGCCAAATTCCCTATCGTATTTATGGCGGAATGCGATTTTTTGAACGGCAAGAAATTAAGGACGCGTTAGCTTACTTACGCTTGATCAATAATCGTCAAGATGATGCGGCTTTTGAACGTGTGATTAATACACCGCCACGAGGTATCGGCACTCGCACATTGGACATATTAAGAAATTTAACCCGTGAGCGACAAATAACACTGTGGCAAGCGATACAGGTCGCTACACAAGAAAATATGCTAACAGGACGTGCTTCCACCGCATTATTACGTTTCCAAGAATTGATTAATTCTTTGCAGATAGATACCGAAGAAATGCCGTTATTTGCACAAACCGATTTTGTGATTAAACATTCCGGTTTGTATGATATGTATAAGCAGGAAAAAGGCGAAAAGGGCGAAGTACGGATTGAAAATTTGGAAGAATTGGTCACCGCAACCCGTGAGTTTATTAAACCGGATGATGCGGAAGAAATGACGGAGCTTACCGCCTTTTTAACGCACGCCTCCCTCGAAGCCGGTGAAGAGCAGGCTTCACCCCATCAAGCCTGTGTGGAAATGATGACCCTGCATTCGGCTAAAGGATTGGAATTTCCTAGAGTGTTTATGGTTGGTGTGGAAGAAGGTTTGTTCCCGAGTTTTCGCTCCTTTGAAGAACCGGGGCGTTTGGAAGAGGAACGCCGCTTGGCTTATGTGGGGATTACGAGGGCAAAACAAAAACTCACGATTTCTTATGCGGAAAGTCGCCGATTATATGCCAAAGAAGAGCGTCATTTGCCTTCACGTTTTATTGCGGAATTACCGAAAGATTGTATTCAAGAAATTCGTTTACGCGGAACCGTAACCCGTGCAATGAATTTAGCCAAAGTCGGCACGCTATCGTATTCAACAGAGAATGAAAACGGCTGGAAAATGGGGCAAAAAGTAAAACATGAAAAATTCGGTTTAGGAACGGTGATTAATATTGAAGGCAGCGATAATAACACGCGCTTACAAATTGCTTTCCAAGCTCAAGGCATTAAGTGGTTAATCGCACATTTGGCAAAATTGGAAAAAGTGCGGTAGAATCCGAGAGTGTTTTATTTTTGATTATCGCTTTGTTTTATTTATTAAAAGTGCGGTGAAATTGACCGCACTTTTCCTTTGTCGTTGAGTGATTTAATGTTTAAATTTATCTTCAAACGGATTTTAATGGTGATCCCGACCTTTATCGCCATTACTTTTGTGACCTTTGCCCTTGTGCATTTTATCCCCGGTGATCCGGTAGAAATTATGATGGGGGAGCGAGGTTTAACACCTGAAGTTCATCAACAAATGATGCACCAATTAGGTTTGGATTTGCCTTTGTACCAACAGTATTTCAACTACATTGGTAACGTAATTCAAGGAGACTTCGGTGAATCTTTCCGAACTCATCAGCCTGTGCTTAGCGAATTTTTCACCCTTTTTCCTGCCACTGCCGAATTAGCGTTTTTTGCTTTATTGTGGTCATTGGTTGGCGGGGTCATTTTGGGAACGATTGCAGCAGTAAAAAAAGACAGTTGGATTTCTCATACGGTAACCGCAGCTTCTCTTACCGGTTATTCTATGCCTATTTTTTGGTGGGGATTAATCCTGATTTTATATGTTTCTCCTTGGTTTGATTTACCGCAAGGCGGTCGTTTAGAAAATGATTTTTGGATTGATACGCCAACCGGTTTTATGCTCGTTGATACGTGGCTTTCCGGTGTACCGGGGGCATTTGCAAACGCGATGAAATCCTTAATTCTGCCTGCGATCGTTTTAGGTACAATTCCTCTTGCCATCATCACCCGAATGACACGTTCCGCTATGTTGGAAGTATTGGGCGAAGATTATATTCGCACAGCCAAGGCAAAGGGATTGAGCTATCCCCGTATTGTGATTGTGCATGCTTTGCGCAATGCTCTTATTCCCGTGGTAACAGTGGTAGGTTTAATTGTCGGGCAATTGCTTTCCGGAGCGGTATTAACGGAAACGATTTTCTCTTGGCCGGGCATCGGTAAATGGATTATTGATGCCATTCACGCACGTGACTATCCTGTTTTACAAGGTTCGGTATTAATTATTGCCACCATTATTATAGTGGTAAACCTCACCATTGATTTACTGTATGGTGTGGTTAATCCGCGTATTCGTCATTAAAATAGAGGGGTAATGATGACTGACACAACGTTAATGGTTGCACCAAGGACTCCTTTGCAGGAATTTTGGTTTTATTTTAAACAAAATCGTGGTGCATTAATCGGTTTTACATTTATTCTTATTGTTTCATTAATCAGCATTTTTGCGCCTTATATCGCCCCTTTTGATCCGGCGGAACAAAACCGTGCGGCATTGTTATTACCACCGGCTTGGTACGAAGGTGGTAATTCCGCCTATTTATTGGGAACTGATGATATCGGTCGAGACATTCTTTCTCGTATTATTTACGGTACGCGCATTTCTGTCTTTGCCGGTTTTGTGATTGTGCTGCTTTCCTGTGCATTGGGTACTTCTCTCGGCTTAGTAGCGGGATATTACGGTGGTTTATTGGATACGGTAATTGTGCGCCTGATTGATATTATGCTTGCCATTCCCAATTTATTGCTGACTATTGTAGTCGTCTCTATCCTTGAACCTTCTTTAGTGAATGCAACACTTGCGATTGCCGTAGTGTCAATTCCCAGTTATGTGCGTTTAACACGGGCGGCGGTGATGAATGAGAAAAATCGTGATTATGTCGTTTCATCGAAAGTCGCAGGTGCCGGTGTTTTACGTTTAATGTTCATTGTTATTTTGCCTAACTGCTTAGCACCGTTAATCGTACAAATGACGATGGGAATTTCTAACGCAATTTTAGAATTAGCGACCTTAGGCTTTCTTGGTATTGGTGCGAAACCACCGACGCCGGAACTCGGTACAATGCTTTCCGAAGCGCGTAGTTTTATGCAAGCGGCTAACTGGTTGGTTACTATTCCCGGCTTAGTTATTTTATCTTTAGTGCTCGCCTTTAATTTAATGGGCGATGGCTTACGTGATGCACTTGATCCAAAACTTAAACAATAAGAGGGGACGGAATGGCATTATTAGACGTAAAAGCACTTTCTGTTCACTTTGGCGATAAAAATATGCCTTTTAAAGCGGTAGATCGTATCAGCTATCAAGTTGAACAAGGTGAAGTGTTAGGGATTGTAGGAGAATCCGGCTCAGGTAAATCTGTCAGTTCCCTTGCTATTATGGGATTGATTGATTATCCGGGGCGGGTATCAGCCGAATCATTGGTATTTGAAGATAAAGATTTATTGGCACTCAACGATAAAGCAAAACGTGAACTTATCGGGGCTGATGTGGCAATGATTTTCCAAGATCCCATGACAAGTTTGAATCCCGCCTATACGGTAGGTTTTCAAATTATGGAAGCGTTGAAAACCCATGAAGGCGGCACGAAAAAAGCAAGGCGTGAACGAACTTTGGAATTGCTACGTTTAGTGGGAATTCCTGATCCTGAATCTCGTATTGACGTTTATCCGCATCAGCTTTCCGGAGGAATGAGCCAGCGTGTTATGATTGCAATGGCGATTGCCTGTAAGCCTAAATTATTGATTGCCGATGAACCGACTACTGCTTTAGATGTTACCATCCAAGCACAGATTGTGGATTTATTACTCGACTTACAGAAAAAAGAATGTATGTCGCTAATTCTCATTACTCACGATTTAGCATTGGTGGCGGAAGCGGCACATCGCATTATAGTGATGTATGCAGGGCAAGTGGTGGAGGAAGGACTTGCCGAGGATATTTTTCGTGAACCGAAACACCCTTACACTCAAGCCTTACTTCGTTCCTTGCCTGAATTTTCCGAAGGAAAAGCCCGTTTACAATCCTTGCAAGGTGTTGTTCCGGGGAAATATGATCGCCCGACAGGCTGTCTATTGAATCCGCGTTGTCCTTATGCAACGGAGCATTGTCGTAAAATAGAACCCGATTTACATCATATGGGAAATCGAAAAGTGAAATGCCATACACCGCTCAATGCACAAGGCGAACCGATGGAATATCAAGGAGTATAAGCAATGTCGAATGAAATTAAAGAAAATACGTCATTGCCAAATATGCCGTTATTAAGCGCAATTAACTTAAAAAAATATTATCCGGTGAAAAAAGGCTTATTGGCAAAAACGCAACAAGTCAAGGCATTGGATGGCGTGTCTTTTCAGTTGGAACGAGGAAAGACCCTTGCAGTTGTGGGGGAGTCAGGCTGTGGGAAATCAACACTGGGGCGTTTACTCACAATGATTGAAAATCCTACGGAAGGTGAGCTGTATTATAAGGGGCGTAACTTTCTGGAAAATGATGCGGATACAAAAGCATTACGTCGTAGGAAAATTCAAATTGTGTTTCAAAACCCCTATGCCTCATTGAATCCACGTAAAAAAATCGGTTCTATTTTAGAGGAACCGCTAATTATCAATACCAAACTTTCAGCCAAAGAACGTAAAGAAAAAGTGCTTTCAATGATGGCGAAAGTAGGATTACGGGCAGAATTTTATGATCGTTACCCTCATATGTTTTCCGGCGGGCAACGCCAACGCATTGCGATTGCACGTGGTTTAATGCTAGAGCCGGATATTGTGGTGGCGGATGAACCGGTATCTGCATTGGATGTATCGGTACGTGCCCAAGTGCTGAATTTAATGATGGATTTGCAAGATGAATTCGGGCTTTCCTATGTTTTTATTTCGCATGATCTTTCAGTTGTTGAGCATATTGCTGATGAAGTGATGGTGATGTATCTTGGGCGTTGTGTCGAAAAAGGCACAACGGAACAAATTTTTTCCAATCCTCAGCATCCTTATACACAAGCTCTTCTTTCGGCAACACCTCGTCTGTCAGCGAATTTACGCCGAGAACGTATTAAATTGACAGGCGAGCTACCAAGCCCGATAAATCCGCCGAAAGGCTGTGCATTTAATCCGCGTTGTTGGAAAGCAACAGACAAGTGTCGTGCGGAAAAACCAATACTTGAGCCTTTCCCCGATGGAAAATTAATCGCTTGTTTTAATATTGATTAAACAGAAATTAGGATAAAAATAACCGCACTTTGATCTGCTCCCCAAAATCTGGACAGATAATTTAACTTAATAGCAGTTGCACAAAAAGAATTTGATTATGTTGGTAGGGGCGGGAATAGGAGCCGCCCCTATCTATTTTGTGTAACTGCTATAATAATGATTTTTTAAGTTTTTTGTGGACGATAGAGAAATTGGAAGAGGATAAAGATCAATAATCCGGTAGCACCAAGAGCCGCGCCGCTAAAACCAATATATTTTAACCCTACATAATTCATCATTTGACCACCGAATAACGCACCTGCGCCAATACCTGCATTGAATATTCCGGAATAAATTGCCGTTGCCACATCGGTTGCATCCGGTGCAAGCTGCAAAACCTGCATTTGTAATGCAAGGGCAATGCAGGAAATGCCGATTCCCCAAGCAAAGGCTAGTATAAACATCGTTAACGCATAATGAGACGAACTGAGTAAAAGGGCAAGTGAAAGCACCAATAATCCTATTGCAGTGATAATAAATTTTATCGGGTTAAAACGGTATAAGCGATTGAAGAGTAGGCTTGCCGTGATACCTGATATACCAAAAATTAAGAGGATGAATGTCGCAAGGTTAGGATTGAGTTCTCCGATTTGAATTATAAAAGGTTCAATATAAGTGTAAGCGGTAAAGTGTGCAGCAACGATAGTTACCGTTGTCATATAAAGCCCTATTAATAACGGACGTTTAGCCAATAGCGGGAGGCTGGATAATGAGCCTGCATTTTTACTTGGAATATTCGGCAGTAAACGAATAATGAGAAACATGGTAGCAAGAGCAAGTAGGGCAATGATAACAAAAGTTATTTTCCACCCGACCAATTGCCCGACTAAACGACCGAGCGGTAAGCCTAAAATCGTCGCAAGTGAGGTACCGATGGCGAGCATACTCAGTGCTTGCGTTTTTTTATTTTTAGGCGCAATACGCATAACAAGAGAAGCGGTGATTGACCAAAATACGGCATGTGCCAAAGCAATGCACATTCGAGCGATAAGAAGTATTTGAAAATTCCAAGCGATAACGGAAAGGATATGACCTATGATGAAAATCATAAACAGCTTGATAAGTAAACTTTTCCGTTCCATTTTTCCCGTAGCAAGCATCGCCGGCAGGGACATAATGAGTACAGTCCAAGCATAAACCGTCATCATCAAACCGGTTTCCGAAGGTGGCATATTAAAGCTTTCTGCAATATCTGTGAGCAAAGCCACAGGGACAAATTCAGTAGTATTAAAAATAAAAGCGGCGCAGGCGATAACAACAACACGCCAAGTTTGGATTTTTTCAGCTTGATGATAAAACGACATTATTTCAACTTCTCTTTAATGATATTTTTCAACTGTTTCCGAAAATCTTTATTTATTTCCAATTTATATTGTGGTGAATAGCAACTATCAAAAAAACGAATAGGGAGTGTTAAATTCTTGTATTTTGGATTGGTTGCCGAAAGTGAGAGAGTAATATCACATTGCATCGTATGTAAATCAACCGCGCCCTGCCCTTCCCCTAAAAGTACGGTCGTTTTTAGATTAAATTTATCGATATTCAACAAACTCTTGTCCAGTGAGAACGAGGCTTCAACCTGTTGATAAGGCGTGTTTGCCCTTTTTCCTTCCAATAATTCATCATTGTAGTTAATCGGAAAGTATTGTGAAACAAGTTGAAGTAAGTTTATTCCTAAAAGCTCTCCATCCCGTGCATAAAAATCAAATTTACTTTTCGTTAAATTTGCCTTTTCAAAGGCGAGTTGAATATTAAAATCAGCTGTCCCCGTGATGGTATCGGGAAAATTTAACAGTGTGAGTAATTGTGTTAAAGGGAAATTTTTACCTGAAAAATTGACCGCACTTTCCTCTGCAAGCGTATTAAATTTTAGCACGGCGAGGCACGCCGTAGTGCAATCAGGCTTTATATAGGCGGCAGCCGCTTTTTGTGGTTTGGCGAGATCGGCGTGAATTTCAATATAGCCTAACGGCTGTTGATTTAATGTAGCGCCATCAAATTGAATCAGTGATTCTGCATTTTGGCGAAGTCTAATACCGGCTTTGTTGAAAGTGAAATTAAATTTTTGAGCCAGACCATAAATCGGTTTTTCAAGTTTGATGGAAACAACATTTGAGCCGTTGAATAGGATATTTTTTGATAATAGGTTTTTGACCAAAAAATCGGAAAAACGCATTTCGATTCTGGCGGAATTGAGGGCATCTTCCCCTGATTTGGCTTGTTCAATACTAAGTTGTTGTAATTTTGCTTCACCATAAATTAAAGGTAAAAAAGCCAGTTGAGCATTAATATGTTTTAATGAAATACTACGATAATTAACTTGTTCAATGGTAAGGGTAGGTTGCGGGATAAGGCTTAAATCAAGTGATTTTACCGCTATGCCTCTCTGTTCGAATTGTTCGCTCAGCCGAGTTTTGGCTTGTTGTAGCTGAATATAAAGAAATGCGAAGATCGCAATCGGCACGAACAGCAAGCTTATTGCGATCTTTTTCATCTATTTATCCTCATCAATACGGCTTGCTACCGCATTTTGCTGATTTTTATATTTAGCGTCTTTACGGCTGTTATAAGGGCGGGCAGCCGTGCCGCTTAACACTTCGAAACTGAGTGCGCCAATCACCATATTCGGACGTAGCGCTAAAGGAAGTTTTCCGGAATTATAAAATTCCAATACGATTTTTCCTTCCCAACCCGGATCAATACGGTGTGCGGTAACGTGAACCATTAATCCCAAACGGGCAAGGGAAGAGCGACCGTCTAACCACCCGATAATATTTGCCGGTAATTTTACCGATTCAAGGGTTGTTGCAAGTGCTAATACACCGGGATGTAAGAAAAACGCTTCATTATCCGGAATGATGATTTCATCACTCATCACGGATTCTAACTGGGCGGAAACTTCTTCTTTCGGGCCGCTTAAATCAATGTATGGGGCGGAATGTTCACGAAATACTCGGAAAGAATTACCTAAACGCACGTCAATTGTTGCGCCGTTGATTTTGTCATTATCAGGACGAGGAGTTAAAGAAATAATGCCATCATCCAAATAGCGTTCGATATCGGTATCACAAAGACGCATAATTTCTCCTATTTTTGATTTAATAAATGAAGAATTTGAGCTTTCAACATATTGATTGCAATACGGTTTTTTCCACCGCGTGGGATAACAATATCGGCATATTGTTTAGACGGCTCAATAAATTGTAAGAACATTGGGCGGACTGTCGCACGATATTGATCAATAACGGATTGCAGTGAACGACCACGTTCTTCCATATCACGTTGTAAACGGCGGATAAAACAAATATCCAACGGGGTATCCACAAACACTGAAATATCGCTCAATTGGCGAACACGTTCATCAGTCAGTAATAAAATGCCTTCTAAAATAACGATACGCTTTGGCGTAAAACGTGTGGTTTCTTCTGTGCGGGTGTGTTCCACATAACTATAAACGGGAATATCAACGGCTTTACCGGATTTTAAATCTTTTAAATGCTGAATAAGTAAATCGCGATCCATTGAATTGGGATGATCATAGTTGGTTTTCACCCGTTCACTCATTTCTAAATGGCTTTGATCTTTATAATAGCTATCTTCTGCAATAATGCCGATTTGTTGACAGCCTAATTCGTGACAAAGTTCTCTATGAACAGTGGAAGCAATGGAACTTTTTCCTGAAGCGGAAGCGCCGGTAACGGCGATAATAATACAAGAGGAATCTGGCATAAATATAATCTGAAAGATGAGAATAATTCTCCGAATTATAAAGAAAAGTGCGGTTGATTTCATCTTTATTTTTTAGGTCAAATTTCAAAACTGTGAGAGTCATCACGGTATTATTTTTCGATTTCGAATAAGATCTTAGCGTTTTAGCACAACAGGAGTATTTACTATGAAGTTCAATAAAATTTCTTTTTCTATTTCAACCGCACTTTTAGCGGCGGGTTTAAGTGTGTCCGCTGCAACAAATGCAAAAGGCCGTTTAGTTGTATATTGTAGTGCAACGAATATTTTATGTGAAACGACAACAAAAGCTTTCGGCGAAAAATATGATGTAAAAACCTCTTTCATTCGTAACGGTTCAGGGAGTACTTTTGCGAAAGTAGAAGCGGAAAAAAATAATCCGCAAGCGGATGTATGGTTTGGCGGTACGTTTGATCCTCAAGCGCAAGCTGCGGAACTCGGGTTGGTGGAGCCTTATAAATCCAAACATATTGATGAAATCGTGGAACGTTTTCGTGATCCGGCAAAAACGAAAGGTCATTATGTTTCTGCTATTTATATGGGGATTTTAGGTTTTGGTGTGAACACCGAACGTTTAGCAAAATTGGGCATTAAAGAAGTACCGAAATGTTGGAAAGATTTAACCGATCCGCAGTTAAAAGGTGAAGTGCAAATAGCTGATCCGCAAAGTGCCGGTACTGCCTACACCGCCTTGGCGACCTTTGTTCAACTTTGGGGTGAAAATCAGGCCTTTGATTTCTTGAAAGCATTGCATCCGAATGTTTCACAATACACCAAATCAGGCATTACGCCGTCTCGCAATGCGGCACGTGGTGAGGCGGTTGTCGGTATCGGTTTCTTACATGATTATGCCCTTGAAAAACGTCAGGGGGCACCATTGGAATTAGTGGTTCCTTGTGAAGGAACGGGATATGAATTAGGTGGTGTGAGTATTTTGAAAGGGGCACGTAATATAGATAATGCAAAATTATTCATAGATTGGGCGTTATCTAAAGAAGGTCAGGAACTGGCCTGGAAGCAAGGTGATTCTTTGCAAACCTTAACCAATACGACAGCGGAACAATCGCCGAATGCTTTTGATCCGAATAAGCTTAATTTAATCAATTATAATTTTGAAAAATACGGTGCAACGGAACAACGCAAGTACTTGATTGAAAAATGGGTGCAAGAAGTGAAGTTAGCCAAATAAACTATTTGTTCTTTATTCTTTGAGAAATGAGAGCAATAACAGTTTAACGGAGTGATGAAATGAAACTATCTAAAATTGCTGTTGCGCTTTCTGGAGTTATGTTAGTCGGAATATCGTTAAATAGCTATTCAGTATCTAAAGGTCGCTTGGTCATTTATTGTAGTGCACAAAATACTATGTGCGAACAAGAAGCGATGGAGTTTGAGAAAAAGTATGATATTAAAACCACTTTTATTCGTGGCGGTACAGGTACTATTCTTGCAAAAATTGATGCGGAAAAAGGTAATCCTCAGGGAGATGTTTGGTATGGTGGGACGATGGATCCACATTCACAAGCGGGAGAAATGGGATTGCTAGAACCTTATAAATCACCAAATCTTCCACAAATAATGGAAAAGTTCCGAGATCCGGCAAAGATGAAAGGAAATTATTCTTCGGCTATCTATTTGGGGGTGTTAGGCTTTGGGGTGAATCCAGAACGCTTGAATAAATTGAATTTACCTATTCCAAAATGTTGGAAAGACTTGGCTAACCCAATTTATAAGAATGAAATTCAGGCAGCTGATCCGCAAAGTTCAGGTACCGGTTATACACAGCTTGCCACTTATATGCAACTTTGGGGGGAAAATGAAGCTTTTAACTTCCTGAAAGATCTCAATAAGAATATATCGCAATATACTAAATCAGGTAATACTGCTACACGAAATACTGCTCGAGGTGAAACAGCCATTGGTATTGGATTTTTACACGAATACTCACTTGAAAAAGCGAAAGGTGCCCCAGTGGAACTAGTTGTTCCTTGTGAGGGAACCGGCTATGAAATAGGAGGTGTGAGCGTAATTAAAGGTGCGCGTAATTTAGAGAATGCGAAACTCTTCGTTGATTGGGCACTATCAAAAGAAGCACAAGAATTAACGTGGCAGAAAGGAGAAGCGTACTCCGTTTTAACTAATACTACAGCGCAGCAATCTCCATATGCATTGGATTTCAAATCTATCAATTTAATTAATTATGATTTTGATAAATATGGAGCGACCGATTTACGTAAACGTTTAATCACAAAATGGGTTGATGAAGTGAAATTAGCTAAATAATGATATTAACGATGAAACAGTAGGCGACCTGCTGTTTCATCTTTTAACCAGCGAGGTTGTATGAACGCAAAAAAATTGTCCATCCTACATTCCGCCAACTTTTGGATCATTTTGTCTTTATTGGCATTTTTGTTTTTACCTACTCACGCACTGGATTACGGGTTGCTTGAAAGTACCGTTGATGAATATTTTGATGCAATGGGCTGGGCTTCTTTGGATCTTACTTGGGCGTGGTTTTTACCTGTTATTCTGTATGGCGTATTACCGTTTTTTAAGTTATCAGTTTTACAACAAGCAAAAACAGAGTTATTTTTAACCGCACTTGCCGTATTATTTATGTTTGTCAGTGCGACATTGTACAAGATCAGTATGGGCTATGCCGCCATGGTGTTACTTATCGGTTATACGGCATTGGCGACCCTTTCATTGGCGAAACTGAAAGTGATGCAAGGAGATAAATTTATTATTGCTTCCTTGCTTTGTATTATTTTGCTGATCTTCTTTTTTATCGTCTATCCGACATTGGCGATTTTCGTGTCAATGTTTTATGACGGCGACACCTTTGCACCACAACAGGTGATGCGTATTTTAACGCAAAACTATATTGTACGTGTGATTAGTAATTCACTTCTATTATCGGGATTTGTCGGGCTTGTTTCTACCGTATTCGGTTTAGCTTTTGCCCTTTACACCACACGTATTGCGCGTAGAACCGCTTTTATTGGTAAAATTTTCTCTATTTTACCCATCGTAACACCGCCGTTTGTTGTCGGTTTAGGGGTTACTTTAATGCTAGGGCGTTCCGGTTATGTGACGGAATTTTTGAGTTCATATTTGGGATTCACTAATTACAACTGGCTTTATGGTTTTAATGGCATTGCGATTGCACAAATTCTCGCATTTGCGCCGATTTCTTTTATGATTTTAGATGGCGCATTGAAATCCGTTCATCCTTCCATTGAGGAAGCTTCTTACACGCTACGGGCTAATCGCTATCAAACTTTCTATAACATCATTTTTCCATTACTCCGTCCCGCGTTGGCAAATTCTTTCTTAATCGTATTCATTCAATCTCTTGCTGATTTTAGTAACCCTTTGGTGTTGGGCGGTAGCTTTGATGTGATCGCAACGCAAATTTATTTTTATATTGCAGGCTCACAATTGGATTATGCCTCGGCGAGTACTTTGGGTTCACTGTTGTTAATTTTCTCGTTAGCGATTTTTATCATTCAATATATTTGGATTGGTAATCGCTCTTATGTGACGGTTTCCGGTAAATCTTATCGTGGCGATGTGCAAGATTTGCCTGCCGGTTTGAAATATACCATTATCGCAATGCTTGGTTTTTGGATTGTATTTAATATTGCCCTTTACGGTAGTATTTTCTATGGCAGTTTCACCGTGAACTGGGGGGTAGATTACACATTAACGTTGAAAAACTATGAGATGTTGTTTGGTCAAGATTTTAACAGTGGGGCTTGGCCGTCACTTATTAATACCTTGATTTATGCCGGTATCGCAGCACCATTGACGGCATTCTTCGGGTTATTGATTGCTTATATAGTGGTACGTAAAGATTTTCAGGGTAAAAAATCCCTTGAGTTTTTAACAATGCTTTGCTTTGCCGTACCGGGAACAGTGGCAGGCGTTTCCTATATTTTAGCCTTTAACAATGCGCCGCTTTATATCACCGGCACCGGTATTATTGTGATTATTTCCATGGTAATGCGTGATTTACCGATTGGTATGCGTGCGGCTATCGCAGGGCTAGGGCAGTTGGATAAATCCTTAGATGAAGCTTCTCTTTCTCTAAAAGGTAATTCGTGGAAAACCCTTTGGTATATTGTGTTGCCGTTGTTAAAACCGGCATTGCTTTCTGCGCTGGTAACCAGTTTTGTTCGTGCGATGACAACAGTAAGTGCCATTATTTTCTTGGTGACGGCGGACACACGTGTGGCGACTGCATACATTTTAAATCGTGTTGAAGACGGTGAATACGGTATTGCTATTGCTTATGGTTCACTCTTAATTGTGGTAATGATGGCTATTATTTTATTGTTCGATTGGATTGTGGGCGATACACGCATTTCCCGTTCTAAAGCAAAGAAAATGAATTAACTCGTTAAGCGATAGGTAAAATTATGAGTAGTAATAATGATTTTTTAGTATTAAAAAATATCACCAAAGCCTTCGGCAAAGCAGTAGTGATCGATAATTTAGATTTAACCATTAAACGTGGCACTATGGTCACTTTGCTTGGGCCGTCAGGCTGTGGGAAAACAACGGTTCTGCGTTTGGTTGCGGGGTTAGAAAACCCGACAACCGGTCAAATTTTTATTGACGGCGAAGATGTCACAAAATCCTCTATTCAAAACCGTGATATTTGTATTGTATTCCAATCCTACGCACTATTTCCGCATATGAGTATCGGGGATAATGTCGGCTACGGTTTGAAAATGCAAGGTGTCGGCAAAGAAGAACGACAACAAAGAGTGAAAGAGGCGTTAGAGTTGGTGGATTTAGCAGGTTTTGAAGATCGCTTTGTGGATCAAATTTCCGGAGGGCAACAACAACGAGTGGCATTGGCACGTGCATTGGTGTTGAAACCGAAGGTTCTCTTATTTGATGAACCCTTAAGTAATTTGGATGCAAATCTTCGCCGTTCAATGCGGGAAAAAATTCGCGAATTGCAACAACGGTTGGGTATTACGTCTTTATACGTTACTCACGATCAAACCGAAGCCTTTGCCGTATCAGACGAAGTTATCGTAATGCACAAAGGTAAGATTATGCAAAAAGCGCCGGCAAAAGAACTTTATCTTCGTCCTAATTCTCTATTTTTGGCAAATTTTATGGGCGAATCCAGTATTTTTGATGGAAAATTGCAAAATGGTGTCGTGGATATTAACGGTTATCAATTTCCACTCTCTAATGCGGAACAATTCAATTTGGCGGACGGAGAGTGCTTGGTAGGAATTCGCCCCGAGGCCGTTTTCCTAGCCTCCGAAGGCGCAGAAGTGCAACGTTGTGATATAAAAAGTGCGGTTTATATGGGCAATCATTGGGAAGTGGTAGCGAGGTGGGCAGATAAAGATTTGCTCATCAACTGCAAGCCGGAAGATTTTAATGCGAATCTCAAACAAGCCTATGTGAATCTGTCGGAACAGGGGATTTTTTTGTTGAAAAAAGAAGAGTGAAAATATTAGTCAGAGGTTGTATCAGAACAGCGGTAGGAAGGTTATACTCATTTGAAAGTCTATTTAACTGCCGCAAGATCGGAATAATACGATATTATGTGTCAGTTGCACAAAACAGAGTAGGGTGTGTTAGCCAAAGGCGTAACGCACCGCTAAACCCAAGTTTGGTGCGTTACGGCTTCGCCTAACGTCACCCTTGTATATTAAAACTCTGATAAACTCGCAACAAACAACACAATGTTATCCACAGCTTGGTGCACCCTAGAGTAAAAACTCGTTTCGTAGCGTAGGCGTGGATAACCATCATCAGGAAAACCGAACAGTTGACTATGTTGAACTTCAAACCCGAATACAAGGCAGGTTAATGATGAACACTATCCCTCTTTATTGTGGCATTGATGTGGCTAAAAAATCCCTTGTCATTGGACTTTCCAATCACAAGAAAACCAAAACGGAAACCAATAATCCCAAAGGCATTGCCCATTTATTAGATTATCTGAGCCGTTTTGATATTGCATTGGTGACACTTGAAGCAACCGGTGGTCTAGAAATCCCCGTGGCTAAAGCCCTCGCGCGAGCAGGTTATCGGGTATTGGTCGCCAATCCGCAAAAAGCCGCACAATATGCCCGTTCGCAAAGTACGGCGAAAACCGATACCAAGGATGCGATTAACCTCGCTTTTTACGGTCAAAACCTTGATATCAAAGGCGAAGCGGAGAAATTACTTTACACCCCGCTCACCGAAGCGGAAGAACGGCTTGAAGCCCTTGTGGTACGCCGCCGTCAGCTTGTCGATATGCGGGTTGCGGAATTGAATCGCTTACAGCAAAGCCACGAAACACAGCAGAAAAATATCTCACGACATATTGAAATGTTGGACAAAATGATTGCCGAACTCGACCAAGATATTGACGATAATACTCGACATTTTAAGGATAAAGCCGAACTTATCACTGACATCAAAGGCGTAGGCAAAAACTGTGTAGCCGTCTTGATGTCCCAATTGCCCTAGCTTGGTAAATTGTCCTCAAAACGCATTGCCTCGCTCGTTGGCGTGATACCTCATGTCAGAGAAAGCGGACAATGGAAAGGCAAATCCTTTTGCCAAGGAGGTCGTGCGATAGTACGCAATGCCTTATATATGGCGGCGTTATCCGCCGTACGGCACGAACCCGTATTTAAAGCTTTTTACAACCGATTGGTTGCACGAGGTAAAGCCAAAAAGTTGGCTCTCACGGCTTGTATGCGTAAGTTGTTGACCATTATGAATGCGTTGGTTAAACGTCATGAAAAATGGGATGCGTCTTACCATTTGTCCACTGTTAAGGTGGATTAAACAAGGTCTAATTTTTTATGTTAGACACAGTTGCTACAAAATCGTTATTTAACAATATTTGATAATACCGGAATAATAAAAAAGTGCGGTCAATTTGATCTGACCCCAAAAAGTTAGACCATTTAACACATGGTTTGAGTTCGATATTGTATCGGGCTCAAGCCGTTTAATTTTAATTGTATTCGTTCCTCATTGTAATACCGTATATACTCCCTCACCGCTTGTGCAACCTCCTCGGCATTGTCAAAATGCTTACCATAGATACATTCCGTTTTCATCCGCCCGAAAAAGCTCTCCATCATCGCATTATCTAGGCAGTTTCCCTTTCTTGACATACTCTGCACTATGCCGTTTTCTTGTAAGATGCGTTGATACGCACACATTTGATATTGCCAACCTTGGTCCGAATGCAGTATCGGCTTCGCCTCTTTGGGTAATTTTTCGACCGCTTGTTGCAACATTACTTTCACTTGTTGCCAATTCGGGCTTCGACTGATAGCAACGCTGATGATTTCCGAGTTGAAGCAGTCTAAAATCGGTGAGACGTAACATTTACTGCCGTCTTTGGCTTTGATTTCCGTGATGTCGGTAAGCCATTTTTCGTTTGGTCGGGTTGTGGTGAAATCCCGTTGTAAGCGGTTTGGGGCGATGTTTCCGATTTCACCGCGATAGGCGGCGTACTTTCTCGCTTTTTTGCTCTTCACCTGTAGCCCCATTTGTTGGATTAACTGTTGTACCCGTTTGTGATTAACGCCTTTCAATAACGCACTTACTCGGCGATAACCATACGCCGGATTTTCTGCTTTAATCCGCCTGATTTCCGCTTTAAGTGCGGTATTTTTATCCGCCTTCGGCTTTAAATGATAGAAAAACACACTACGAGACAAATTTGTCAATGAAAGCAAGATGTTAAGCGGAAATGTCCCTCTCAATCTTTGGATAATCGCCGCCGTTCGGCTTCTTCCTCCCGTATCACTTCGTCCAACTTTTTTAGAAATGCCACCTCCGCTTCAAGCTCCAAAATCCTTAACCGTAAGCGGTCTTCTTCGGTCTTCGGCGGCGGTGGCATTTTGGCGTATTTTGGTTTTTTCGGGGACATTGTCGGTCTTCCTTTCGGTTTGGGGTGTAAACCGTTTATACCGTCTTTTTCAAAGGCTTTCAACCATTGGCTGATAAGACCTGAATTACTTATGCCGAAATGGATTGTCGCTTGCCTTGCAGAGAAATCCCCTTTTTGAACGGCAAGGATGACTTGATATTTAAATTCAGCGGAATAAATGCGTTTGCCGGGCAATAGGGCAAGCCCTGCATTGCCTGAATGTTGATATTGGGTAATCCAACGTCTTAAGGTGGTGTCGGAAAGTTGAAATTGTTTTTTTGTAAGTGAAACATCTAAGTGATTTTTAAGATAAAAATCGATGGCTTGTTGTTTGAATGTTTGATTGTATTTGGTCATAAAATCTGCCCCTGACTAAGTTGGTTTATTTTGTCCAACTTTTGGGGGGCAGATCAAAATCAACCGCACTTTTTCCGTTAAAGATGTTTCACTCGGCGTTTTACTTCTTCTTGTTTACCCGCATTAAACGGTCGGGCATCAGGGCTGCCTAGGTAGCCGCACACGCGGCGGGTAACGGAAACTTTAGTACTATCGTGATTGCCGCATTTCGGGCAAACGAAGCCTTTGCTGGTGCATTCAAACTCGCCGGTAAAACCACATTCGTAGCATTCGTCAATAGGCGTATTCGTTCCGTAATAAGGCACGCGATCATAACTATAATCCCACACGTCTTCGAGTGCTTTCAAGTTGTGTTGAATGTTCGGGTATTCCCCATAGCAAATAAAGCCGCCGCTTGCCAGTGGAGGGTAGGCCATTTCAAAATCGAGTTTATCGTAAGGATTTACTTTCTTTTCTACATCTAAGTGATAACTATTGGTGTAGTAGCCTTTGTCCGTTACGCCCTCAATAATACCGAATTGTTTCGTATCAAGGCGGCAGAAGCGGTCGCATAGATTTTCACTCGGGGTTGAGTATAGGCTAAAGGCATAGCCGGTTTCTTTTTGCCATTGTTTTACGGCAGAATTTAAATGGCGAACAATCTCAATGCCTTTTTCCCGTAATTGTTCATCATCAAAAATATGTCCTTGATTGTAGAGAGCATTAACGGTCTCGTGAATGCCGATATAACCAAGGGAAATTGAGGCACGTCCGTTTTTGAAAATTTGTGCCACATTATCGTTGGCGTTCAAACGCACACCGCATGCCCCTTCCATATAAAGAATAGGTGCTACACGGGCTTTGGTGTTTTCAAGACGGGCAATACGTGTCATTAAGGCTTTTTTCGCAATAGCAAGGCGTTCATCCAAAGTGCGGTAAAATTCCGCTTCGTTTTTAGATTCTAATGCAATGCGGGGGAGGTTCAAGCTCACAACGCCCAGATTATTGCGTCCATCGTGAATTTCTTCACCTTGTTCTTCATAAGCCCCTAAGAAACTTCGACAACCCATCGGTGCTTTGAAAGAACCTGTCACTTTCACAACTTGATCATAATTGAGAATATCTGGATACATTCGTTTAGAGGCGCATTCCAATGCAAGTTGTTTAATGTCGTAATTCGGATCGCCTTGTGTTTGGTTCAGCCCTTTTTTAATGGTGAATACAAGTTTTGGGAAAACCGGTGTTTTGTGATTCTTGCCTAAGCCACGGATACGGTTTTTTAAAATAGACTGTTGAATGAGTCTTGCCTGCCAGCTTGTGCCAAGACCAAAACCAAAGGTTACAAAAGGTGTTTGACCGTTGGAAGTATGAAGTGTATTGACTTCATATTCTAAGGATTGGAAAGCATCAAAACATTCTTTTTCAATCAATGCCTTGGCGTAGCCTTCTGCATCTGCTATCTTCCATTCTTGCGCATTTTTTAAATGCTTTTCATAGCTTATTTGCACATAAGGGGCAAGTACCTCATCGATACGATTAATTGTTGTGCCGCCGTAAATATGGCTGGCGACTTGTGCAATAATTTGTGCCGTAACAGCGGTTGCCGTACCGATTGATTTCGGCGGTTCGATTTCCGCATTGCCCATTTTAAAACCACGTGAGAGCATTCCTTTTAAATCAACCAACATACAGTTGAACATCGGGAAGAAAGGGGCGTAATCAAGATCGTGATAATGAATTTCACCCTTTTCATGGGCTTCCACAACATCACGTGGCAGAATATGACGCTTGGCATAATGCTTTGCTACGATACCGGCAAGCAAATCACGCTGAGTGGGTATCACTTTCGCATCTTTGTTGGCGTTTTCGTTGAGCAATTCTATGTTGCTTTGTTCAATCAAACCTTCGATTTCTTTTGTGAGTTGACTGCGTTTTTCACGTGCTAAATCACGATCATGACGATATTCAATATAGGCGCGCGCAATTTGAGGGTAGCGACTCGCCATTAATTTATCTTCAACGATTTTTTGAATTTGATTGATGTCTATTTCTTGTTGATGGCGGGTAAAAATCTCGTTTCCTACCTCTTGCCCGATTTGATGACAATAAAATTCATCATGAATATTGACCGCACTTGCCGCTTTTTTAACAGCCTGAATAATGCGTTGAATTTCAAAATCAGCACGTGAGTCATCACGTTTGATGACTTGGAAATTGTTCATTGTATGCTCCGATATATTGTGTTTCCAAAATTTACGAAGCACTATATATAGATCTAAAAAGATAATCAACACACAATATGTAGTGTTTTTATTGAATAATAAGATGAAAAATCATCTGAACGGTTGATTTTACTGGCTATGGTTGATTTTTATTATTGAGAATTAATCTCAAATAAAATGTTATTTATGTGATCTTGATCAAACTTTGGAAAGGTAAATAAAAAACGGTCGAAAAATCGACCGCACTTTATTCGTTAAATTTTAATATTACGCCGCAACCATCACCATTGCAGGGCGAATAACGCGACCATTTAGGGTGTAGCCTTTTTGCAAGACGGTCGTGATTTGATTTGATTCGAATCCTTCAGCCGGTTGCATTGAAATGGCTTGGTGTAAATCCGGATTAAATGCTTCACCTACTGTGCCAACCGCCTCGACACCAAAGCGTCCCACTGTTGAAAGCAATTCTTTTAAGGTGAGTTCGACACCGTCAAAGAGGGCTTTTATGCTTTCATCTTCGGTATTTGCCGGAGTAGCAAGTGCTCGTTCCAAATTATCAATCGTATTCAAAATATCTTTTGAGAATTTCTCTAACGCGAATTTGTGTGCTTTTTCAATATCTTGCTCGGTACGGCGGCGAATATTGTCAATTTCTGCACGGGTACGAAGTAATAAATCTTGCTCTTTTTTCGCGCTTTCTTCCACTTGTGCTTTCAGTTGTTCTTCTAGTTCTTGCACCCGTGCAATCGCTTCTTCTAAAGGATCTTCCGTTTGCTCCTCTTCTTGTGTCTGCGTTTGTTGAGTTTCCGGCTCAAGCTCATCGGTGTTTTCAAATTTTTGTTCTTGTTCAGACATAATAGTTCTCCGTAAATCAAAGTTTCAGCTATTTTAGCAAGCTTCCTATAAAATTCATACTTTTGATAAGTGCTATGTAATATAATGGCTTAAATATTAAATTCAAGTGCGGTCAAAACCAAGAAGATTTTGGCACGATTTTAAGAGTGAACTATGGAACATTTATATCGTTCTTTTAAAACCATTGGATTAGTGGGAAAGCCCCGCAATGATGTTAATTTGCAGATGCATAAAAATTTGGCGCAATGGTTACAAGAGCGCGGATATCGCGTGCTAGTAGAAAAAGACGTGGCGGAAAAATTAGCCCTTCCTCAGGAAAGTCTTGCCACATTGGAAGAAATCGGTCAGCAGGCACAACTAGCGATTGTTATTGGTGGTGATGGTAATATGCTAGGGAGGGCGAGAATTTTAGCCAAATATAATATTGCCTTGATTGGCATTAACCGTGGAAATTTGGGATTTTTAACCGATATTGATCCGAAAAATGCTTATGCACAATTGGAAGCTTGCCTTGAACGCGGAGAATTTTTTGTTGAAGAACGTTTTTTATTGGAAGCCAAGATCGAGCGGGAAGGGGATATTATTTCATCAGGCTATGCCGTTAATGAAGCGGTGATTCACCCGGCGAAAATTGCGCATATGATTGATTTTCATGTGTATATTAATGACAAGTTTGCTTTTTCACAGCGTTCTGACGGCCTAATTGTTTCTACACCAACAGGTTCTACTGCTTACTCTCTTTCTGCCGGTGGCCCGATATTAACCCCTAATTTGAATGCTATCGCTCTTGTGCCGATGTTTCCTCATACACTGACATCACGCCCGCTCGTGATAGATGGAGACAGTAAAATTTCAATTCGTTTTGCAGAGCATAATACTTCCCAATTAGAAGTGGGTTGTGATAGCCAAATTGCTTTGGATTTTACACCGGACGATATTGTGCATATTGAAAAAAGTATGCATAAATTACGTTTACTACACCTTAAAACCTATAATTATTATAATGTGTTGAGTACAAAATTAGGCTGGTTGAAAAATTTTTAAGCAAAATCTCAAAAAAATCTTTACTGTATATTAAATCAGTATTAATATGACAAATATACAGTGATTAGGGATTCAGCTATGCTTACTCAACTTACCATCAACAATTTTGCTATTGTTCGCCAACTTGACATTGAATTAGCGAAAGGAATGTCGGTGATTACCGGTGAAACCGGTGCCGGTAAATCTATTGCCATTGACGCGTTAGGTCTATGTTTAGGACAACGTGTCGAAAGTGCAATGGTTAGGGAGGGACAAGAACGGGCGGAAATTTGCGCAAGTTTTTATCTTGAAGCGCATAATCCGGCTTATCAATGGTTGCAAGCGCAAGAATTGCAAGATCCTGATAATCCTTCCGAATGTATTTTGCGTCGTGTTATCAATGCGGATGGACGCTCCAAAGCATTTATTAATAGCACTCCGGTTTCGGCGGCTCAGCTCAAAGACGTGGGGCAGTATCTTATTCATATCAACGGGCAACATGCTTCCCAACTTTTACTCAAAAACGACTATCAACTTCAATTGGTTGATAGTTTTGCGCAGCATTCCAATTTACTTAATCAAATGCGGGAAGGTTATCGAATCTGGAAAAACCTACAAACCCAAGTTAAAACTTTTCAGCAGAAAGTAATAGAAAATGAAGCAAAGAAACAGTTGCTTCAGTATCAAGTTGAGGAGTTAGATGAATTTAATCTTCGCCCGAATGAGTATCTTGAATTAGAAGAAGAACAACGTCGTTTATCAAATAGTGAGCAACTCACTCAACTTTCCCAGTCGGCACTACAAATTTTAAGTGAAAATGAAACTGTGAATGTGGATACAATGCTGTATCGTGCAACTCAATATATTGATGAGTTAGCAGGATTGGATCCGCGATATGCGGATGCCGGAAATTTACTCAATGAAGCCCTGATTCAGGTACAAGAGGCGACAAATGAGATTCAGCATTTATCTTCAAATATTGAACAAGATCCGATATTGTTGCAAGAAATCGAACAACGTATGGGGCAAGCATTGCAACTGGCAAGAAAGCATAATGTAAAACCGGAAGAATTAGTTGAGCGGCATAAAAAATTAAAGGCGGAATTGACCGCACTTTTAGATTTTTCGGAAAGTGAAGAAGCATTAATTGAGCAAGAAAAAGCGGCATTTGCACAAATGCGGGTTACTGCGGCTGAATTAACGGCAAGTCGTCAAAAATCGGCGAATACATTGGCGCAACAAGTTACCCAATCAATTAAACGGCTTGCAATGGAAAATGCGGAATTTTACGTAGAACTAAAAGCCGATGGTGAAAAAATCGGCGCTAATGGTGCGGATCAGGTTTTATTTACTTTGCGAAGTAATTTAGGGCAACAACCCCAACCGTTAGCGAAAGTTGCATCCGGTGGTGAACTTTCCCGTATTTCCTTAGCCATTCAAGTACTAACTTCCGATCAATCTGCGATTCCGACTTTAATTTTTGATGAAGTAGATGTCGGCATCAGCGGCTCAACTGCAAGTGTTGTCGGCAAATTATTGCGTCAATTAGGGAATAAATGCCAAGTACTTTGCGTTACCCATTTACCACAAGTGGCTTGCTGTGGGCATAATCAATTTAATGTGGAAAAATTTACGGTAGATGAAAAAACGGAAACAAAAATGACCGCACTTTCTCAAGAGGAACGAATACCGGCACTGGCTCGTTTGTTAGGCGGTAGCCAAATCACAGAACTTGCATTGGCGAATGCGAGAGAGATGTTGGAATCGGTGGTATAGTTTTATTTCCCTATAGACCTATAGAAAAATTATCTGGGAAAGCTAACGTGATTTCATACCGGCAAGAAGCGGTATTCCTAAACAAGCTGGACGGATAAAATAACGGGTTTTATTAGTTCAAGACTAATCGTATTTGACATAGCAGCAATCTGTCTTGAAGCGGGAAAAGAAAAATAAATTCTCTTTTCATTCTCGCTTTTTCATTAAATAAAAGATACAGCAAATGAAGAAATTGCTATAATTCCCCCTTAAATTTATCCGTTTATCTGTAAAAAAACGCTCGTTTTATAAGTGAACTTTGGGAGCATTATGTCATTGCAATTTAATATGATCGCCCTGTTATTGGTAGTTTTAATTGTTCTTGGTTTGATTAGCCATAATAGCGCTATTACCGTTTCTGCCGCTGTGTTATTGATTATGCAGCAAACCTTTTTATCCGAATACATACCTCTACTTGAGAAATACGGTTTAAAGATCGGCATTATTATTTTGACGATTGGCGTATTGAGTCCCTTGGTTTCCGGCAAAATTCAATTACCTGATTTATCGGGTTTATTAAGTTGGAAAATGGTGCTTTCCATTGGGGTAGGCATTTTTGTCGCTTGGCTTGCGGGAAAAGGCGTTCCGCTTATGGGGGAACAGCCCGTATTGGTTACCGGTTTGCTGATCGGCACGATTCTCGGTGTTTCATTTCTTGGTGGAATTCCCGTCGGGCCGCTTATTGCAGCAGGCATTTTGGCATTATTAATGGGAAAATTGTAAGTAATGAAGAATAGTAAATGGTTATCAGTTGCCGCACTGAGCGGTTTTTTATGTGTTGGCATTGGGGCTTTTGTTGCTCATCGCTTAGGTCAAATTTTAGAACCCAAAGCCCTATCGTGGGTTGATACCGCCATAAAATATCAAATGTTTCACACTATTGCCATTATGGGAATCGGCATTGCGCAAATAAGTCGGGAACAATTTGCTTTGAATAAAACGCTCAATTTTACAGCTTGTTCTTGGACATTCGGTATGCTTTTCTTCTGCGGTAGTTTATATTTGCTCGCCCTTGGTGCGGGCAAATTTATGGTTTGGCTGCCCCCTATCGGCGGAATGCTGTTTTTAATCGGATGGCTGTGTTTGGCCTACGGCGGTTTCAAATCTAAATCAGTATGAAAAAAAGAACAATAAAGCAAAAATTAAATCCTTTACAGCAGGATCTTCTCTCTCAATTAAATGATGTTATGTTGACGGATATGCGTCGTTTATCTGCCCGTATTTATGGCATCGGTAAAATTAAAAATCAATCTACCCAACAAGCGGTAGCGGCAGAAATTGAACAACAAATTCAACAAGCTAAATTACGCATAGAACAACGTCAAAGTGCGGTTAAAAATCCGATTGTTTTTCCGGATAGTTTACCGGTGAGTCAACGCAAAGCCGAAATTGAAAAATTGCTATTAAATCACCAAGTGATTGTTGTCGCAGGGGAAACCGGCTCCGGCAAAACCACACAGTTACCTAAAATGTGCTTAGAACTTGGGTTAGGTAATCGGGGAATGATCGGGCATACTCAGCCTCGCCGTATTGCCGCCCGCTCTGTCGCTACACGTATCGCAGAAGAACTGCAAACGGAAGTTGGTGAGCTGGTGGGGTATAAAGTCCGTTTTAACGATCAAATCGGTAACAATACCCAAATTAAGCTGATGACCGATGGGATTTTGCTTGCTGAAATCCAAACGGATCGTTTTCTTAACCAATATTCCTGCTTAATTATTGATGAAGCCCATGAGCGTAGTTTGAATAACGATTTTATTCTCGGCTATTTGAAACAACTTCTTCCTCGTCGCCCTGATCTCAAATTAATCATCACCTCTGCAACCATTGATGTAGAATGTTTTTCTAAGCATTTTGATAATGCGCCTATTATTGAAGTTTCCGGTAGAACCTATCCCGTAGAAGTGCGATATCGCCCGATTGTTGAGGAAGAAGAACAAGATCAATTACAAGGCATTTTAAATGCGGTGGATGAGCTACAAGCTGAAGGGCGTGGGGATATTTTGATTTTTATGAACGGTGAACGGGAAATCCGTGATACCGCTGAAGCATTACAAAAACAAAATTTAAAACACACGGAAATTTTACCGCTCTTTGCCCGCCTTTCTGCGCAGGAACAAAACAAAATTTTTCACTCAAGCGGATTAAATCGAATTGTGCTTGCCACGAACGTAGCGGAAACCTCGCTTACCGTACCGGGGATTAAATATGTTATCGATCCCGGTACCGCACGTATTTCCCGTTACAGCTACCGCACCAAGGTGCAACGTCTTCCGATTGAACCTATTTCACAGGCTTCGGCTAATCAGCGTAAAGGGCGTTGCGGGCGGGTGAGTGAAGGTATTTGTATTCGTCTTTATTCCGAGGAGGATTTTCATTCCCGTCCGGAATTTACCGATCCTGAAATTTTACGAACCAACTTGGCATCCGTAATCTTACAAATGACGGCGTTAGGTTTGGATGACATTGAAGACTTCCCGTTTGTCGATGCACCGGATAAGCGGCATATTCAAGACGGCGTGAAATTATTGGAAGAGTTGGGGGCGTTTGAATATTTCTCCTCCCGTAAAAAGATTCGTGGAGATACTTCTAATATTGAAGAACAAAGCGAAGAGAAGAGTATCTTTAACACATCCTTACAACGTAAATTAACCGCGATTGGTAAGCAACTTGCCCAGCTCCCGGTTGATCCTAGATTGGCAAAAATGCTTCTAAGTGCGGTCAATTTCGGTTGCGTTTATGAAGTAATGGTTATTGTCTCCGCATTATCTATTCAAGATCCGCGTGAACGTCCGATAGAAAAACAGCAAGCGGCAGATGAAAAACACCGCCGTTTTGCCGATAAAAAGTCAGATTTCTTAGCTTTTTTAAATCTTTGGAACTATCTTCAATCACAGCAAAAAGAACTTAGCAAAAATCAGTTCCGTCGCCAATGCCAAAAAGATTTTTTAAATTATTTGCGTATTCGTGAATGGCAGGATATTTATCAGCAAATCCGCCTTGCCGTACGTGAAATGGGGCTGCCGATTAATTCGGAGAAAGCGGAATATCAGCAAATTCATACCGCACTTTTAAGCGGTTTACTTTCTCACATCGGCTTAAAAGAAACGGAAAAACAACAATATCTTGGTGCACGCAATGCGCATTTTGCTATTTTTCCAAATTCCGTACTCTTCAAAAAACAACCGAAATGGATCATAGCGGCTGAATTGGTGGAAACCTCCAAACTTTGGGGGCGAATGGTGGCAGAAATTGAGCCGGAATGGATTGAACCCTTGGCGGTGCACCTAACGAAAAAATCTTATTCCGAGCCCCGTTGGTCAAAATCTCGAGGCTCGGTGATTGCCAATGAAAAAGTGAGTTTATACGGCGTGCAGATTGTCGCGGCACGAGCGGTGAATTATGGTGCAATTGATCCTGCGGTGAGCCGTGAGATTTTTATTCAATCAGCATTGGTGGAAGGGGATTGGAATACCAGACATCCGTTTTTTAAGCAAAATCAACGCTTGATTCGTGAAGTGGAAGAACTGGAACATAAAAGCCGTCGCCGTGATATTTTGGTGGATGAACGCACATTGTTTGAGTTTTATGATCAACGTATCGGTACAGAAGTAGTATCGCAAAAGCATTTCGATACTTGGTGGAAAAAAGCCTCAAAACAAAATCCTGATCTCCTTAATTTCGAGCGTTCTTTCTTGATTAATAATGATGCGGATCAAGTTAGCAAATTGGATTTTCCGAATTTTTGGCATCAAGGGAATTTGAAATTAAAACTCACTTATCAATTTGAGCCGGGGACGGAAGCCGATGGGGTTACGGTGCATATTCCGTTGCCGTTGCTCAATCAGGTGGAAATGACGGGGTTCGATTGGCAAATTCCGGGCTTGCGTGAAGAATTGGTGATTGCACTGATAAAGTCTTTGCCGAAATCTTACCGCCGTAATTTTGTACCTGCGCCGAATTATGCTCAGGCTTTTTTACATCGCTCCGTACCCTTGGAAAAACCGTTATTAGATACGCTGATTTATGAATTACGCCGTATGACGGGCGTAATGGTGGAAGCTGAGCATTGGAATTGGCAACAAATTCCAAGTCATTTAAAAATGACTTTCCGTGTGGTGGATGAAAAAGGTAAGAAAATTGCCGAATCTATGGATTTGGATACGCTGAAATTTGATTTAAAAGAGCGTGTGCAAGAAAGTATTTCCGCAGTGGCAGATGATGGCATTGAGCAAAGTGGCGCACATATTTGGAATTTCGCCGATCTACCGCAGTTTTACGAACAGAAAAAACAGGGATTCAGTGTAAAAGCCTTTCCGGCGATTGTGGATGAGAAAGATGCCGTAGGCGTTAAACTTTTTGAAACCGAATTTGAACAATCTGTGGCAATGCAGCAGGGACTACGCCGCTTATTGTTACTTAACGTGCCGTCTCCAATCAAATATTTACACGAAAAATTGCCGAATAAATCCAAGTTAGGTTTGTATTTCACGCCATTTGGGCGAGTGTTGGAGTTAATTGACGATTGTATTGCTTGCGCAGTGGATAAACTCATTACTGATTTTGGCGGCTTTGTATGGAATGAAGAGGGGTTTGAAAAACTTCGGGATTTTGTACGGGAAAATTTGAATGAAGTAACGGTTGATATTGCTCAAAAGGTAGAACAGATTCTGACATTCACTCATGCTTTGAATCAACGCTTAAAAGGAAAAATGGATTTTACGATGGCGTTTGCCTTTTCAGATATTAAAGCTCAACTTAGCGGCTTGGTGTATCAAGGCTTTGTACAAAAGAGCGGTTATGAGCGATTACCGGATTTATTACGTTATTTACAAGCCATTGATAAGCGAATTGACAAACTTTTACAAGATGTCAACCGTGATCGCGCGGCAATGTTACGTGTAGAGCAGGTTCAGCAATCTTATCAGCAACTGCTTGCCAAACTGCCGAAATCTAAACCGATTTCTAATGAAATAGCGGAGATCAGATATATGATTGAAGAATTGCGCGTAAGTTTATTTGCGCAGCAACTAGGAACAAAATATCAGGTTTCCGATAAGCGAATTTTAAATTTAATTTCGGGGTTCTAGTGCATTTCTGCAAAAAGGCAAAATGCCTCCTTAATTGGATTATTATTTAACAACGATGAATATGTCGGGTTAGTCATTTCATCATTTTTAGATAATGTATCATCTCTTTTATAACCTGTGATCATAAATTAAGCACAGGTTTTTATTTTTTGTGAGCTACTTCAAAGTTTCAACAAAAAGTATAAACCTTATATTTTTTTTATAGTCTTTTAGACGTATGATTTTCACATATATATTTGGAGAAAAATATGCCTGAAACTCAACAATTTAGTCAGCGTGATGTTGAAATTATTAATGAAGAAGTCGTGTATGACGGTTTTTTTACACTAAAAAAAATTCAATTTAAGCACAAACTTTTTGCCGGTGGAGAGAGCGGAGTTGTTACCCGAGAACTACTTATTAAAGGTGCCGCTTCAGCCGTGATTGCTTATGATCCTAAAGAAGATACCGTGGTATTGGTCGAACAGGTTCGTATCGGTGCGGCTTACTATCCCGAACCGAATCATTCTCCTTGGTTATTGGAATTAATTGCGGGAATGGTTGAAAAAGGAGAACGGCCGGAAGAGGTTGCATTGCGGGAAAGTAAAGAGGAAGCCGGTATCATCGTAGAGCATTTAACGCATTGCTTAAGTGTGTGGGATAGTCCCGGCGGTGTGGTTGAACGGATTCATTTATTTGTAGGGCAAGTCGATAGTTCTACTGCAAAGGGGATTCACGGCTTGGACTGTGAAGACGAAGATATCAAAGTACATGTTGTGAAACGTGAACAAGCGTATCAATGGGTATGTGAAGGGAAGATTGATAACGGCATTGCCGTAATGGGCGTGCAATGGCTTCAATTAAATTATGCCCGATTACAACAATGTTGGTTACAAAGTTAGGAGATATCAATGAAAAATACGTTTGTTTATCAGTCTGAGCAAGCTGTAATTAAATTGTTGCAAGTTACGGATTCACATCTATTCAAAGATGAAAAAACAGAATTATTAGGTGTAAATACGCAGGCAAGTTTTGCACAAGTTTTAAGGGAAATTCAACAGGAAAAAACGGAATTTGATATTATTCTTGCCACCGGTGATTTGGTGCAAGACAGCAGCAATGAAGGCTATCAACGTTTTGTGGAAATGATAAAACCTTTTGGTAAGCCTGTTTTTTGGATTCCGGGTAATCATGATTTTCAGCCTAATATGGTGGAAAATCTGAAACAATCCCCGCTGGAAAATGCAAAGCATATTTTGCTGGGAGAACGTTGGCAGGCTTTATTGCTGGACAGTCAGGTTTATGGTGTGTCACACGGCGGGCTTAGTCAACATCAACTTGATTTGTTGAAAGTTACCCTAGCAAAATATCCGGAACGTTATACCTTAATCGTTTTTCATCATCACGTATTGCCGACAAATTCGGCTTGGCTGGATCAGCATAATTTACGGAACTCTCACGAATTGCTTGATGTGCTGGCTCCGTTTAAAAATGTGAAGGCGATTTTATATGGTCATATTCATCAGCAAGTAGATGGTCAGTGGCAAGGGTATCAAGTGATGGCTACACCATCAACCTGTATTCAATTTAAAGCGGATAGCCATCATTTTGCATTAGATACGGTTCAACCGGGGTGGCGTGAAATTGATTTATATCCCGATGGCGCTATTGTGACAAAAGTAAAAAGGATTCAACAGGCGACTTTTTTACCGAATATGCAGGAAGATGGTTATTAAATACGGTGAAAGTGCGGTCAATTAAAACAATGTTTTTTCTGACCGCACTTTTTGTTTGGTGAACTAGGCTTTTTTCAAAAATTCAGATTTCAGCATAATCTTGCCACAATCCACATTATGATCACCCTTGACCAAACGAATATTTTTAAATTTTGCACCTTTCTTTAATACTTCAGATGAGCCTTTCAATTTTAAGTCTTTGATGAGAAGCACATCATCGCCATCAGCCAGTAAGTTACCGTTACTGTCTTTCACGATTAGTTGATCTTCATCGACTTCAACCGGTTCATTATCATTCCACTCGTAAGCACAATCAGGGCAAACGAAATTGACGGAATCGTGATAAACATATTCGCCTTGGCATTTAGGACAAGCTGGCATTTTATCCATTGGGTTTTCCTTCCTAATTAAATATAATGGGGCGCGAGTATAGCAAAAAATGAGTCGTGCTCCAAAAGTGCGGTCGTTTTTTTAATGATTTTTGAGGAAAACAAATGAAAAAACAAATTTTATCCATTGTATTAGGTTCAATTGTCTTTAACGGATCTGCCTTTGCGCATAATTTACAGCTTGAACAAACCGTGCCGACCGCAAAGGTATCGGAATACGGGGAAATTATACTGACCGGAAAATCCGTTCAATTTCAACCTTGGACATCTTCTGCATTAGCGGGGAAAGTGAGAATTGTTCATCATTTAGCGGGAAGAACCGCAGCGAAAGAGAAAAATCAGGCGATGATTGATGCCATTAAAAACGCGCATTTTAATCCGACAAAATATCAGACGACAACCATCATTAATGCCGATGATGCCATTGTCGGCACTGGTATGTTTGTGAAAAACAGTGCAGAGAAAGGTAAAACGGAAAACCCACACAGCCAAGTGGTGTTAGATGATCAAAGTACGGTGAAGCAGGCTTGGGGGCTGAATGCAAAGGATAGTGCGATTATTGTGCTTGATAAAGCCGGCAAAGTAAAATTCGTAAAAGAAGGGAAATTGTCTAACGCTGATATTCAAGAAGTGATTGCCTTGGTAAATGGATTAACGAAATAAAAACAACCATACTAAGTTGAGTATGCTCAAAGTGCGGTTGAAAATCGAATTATTTCAACCGTATTTTCTCTCTCCAATCTGACCTCACTTTAACAACAACTTCATTGCATAAGTTTATAAAACCTTTTAAACTAAGCCGCCATTTTTTTCTGTATTAATGGTTAATTATCCCCTTTCTTTTTGTTTCTTTAAAAGCTACCTGTGAGTAGCAAAGGATTTCTTATGACAAACAAAGTCAATCAATATGGTTGGAAAGCCTTGTTAGGCTCGGCAGTCGGCTATGCAATGGATGGATTCGATCTGCTAATTTTAGGTTTTATGTTAAGTGCTATCTCTGCCGATTTAGCTTTAACCCCTGCGCAATCAGGGTCTTTAGTAACTTGGACATTAATCGGTGCTGTATTCGGCGGGATTCTATTCGGTGCGTTAAGTGATCGCTATGGGCGCGTTCGGGTTTTGACTTGGACAATCGTGCTATTTGCGGTTTTCACCGGATTATGTGCATTCGCTCAAAGTTATTGGGATTTATTAATTTATCGTACCATTGCCGGTATCGGGTTAGGAGGCGAGTTTGGTATCGGTATGGCATTAGCCATTGAGGCTTGGCCTGCCCGTCATCGTGCCAGAGCTGCATCTTATGTGGCTTTGGGGTGGCAAATCGGTGTTCTCGGTGCCGCTCTTTTAACGCCATTGTTATTACCTTATATCGGCTGGCGGGGAATGTTTGTTTTGGGGATTTTCCCTGCTTTTGTCGCTTGGTATCTACGAATGAGATTGCACGAGCCCGAAGTATTTACCCAAACACAACATCGACTTTCCGTTCAAAAACAATCTAAATTTGAATCTTTTAAATTATTAATTAAAGATAAAGCAACTGCCAAAGTGAGCTTAGGAGTTGTGGTTCTCACTTCTGTACAAAATTTCGGCTATTACGGCATTATGATTTGGATGCCAAATTTCCTTGCTAAGCAATTGGGTTTTAGTTTAACAAAATCAAGCATTTGGACTGCGGTTACCGTATGCGGTATGATGCTCGGCATTTGGATATTTGGTCGTCTCGCCGATTATTTGGGGCGAAAACCGAGCTTTTTACTATTCCAAGCCGGTGCTGTGGTGAGTATTTTTACCTATTCTCAGTTAACTGATCCAACGGCTATGCTCATTGCCGGTGCATTTTTAGGGATGTTCGTAAATGGAATGATGGGGGGGTATGGTGCGTTAATGGCTGAAGCCTATCCAACAGAAGCCCGAGCGACCGCCCAAAATGTATTATTTAATTTAGGACGGGCGGTAGGCGGATTCGGGCCTGTGGTGGTCGGAGCGATTGTATCTGCTTATTCTTTCAGTGCCGCTATTGCTTTTCTCGCCATTATTTATGTTATTGATATGCTTGCAACAATCTATCTGGTGCCGGAGTTAAAAGGCAAAAGTCTGACTTAATGGAAACTATCGGTATTATGCATCACTTGCACAAAAGGCTGTTTTTAATTCAAATGTAGGGTGCGTTAGGCTTGCCGTAACGCACCAGACTTGGTTTTTTACGGTGCGTTACGCCTTTGGCTAACACACCCTACTCTGTTTTGTGCAACTGATACGTAATACCGGAAATTATTTAAATGAAAAGGAAGAGACAGCGGGGTTGGCGTCTCTTTTTTCTATTTTATTGTTTACGCCAAGTGGTTCCATTCGCACCATCTTCTAACACAATGCCCATTGCGTTCAGTTCATCACGTGCGGCATCGGCGGCCGCCCAATTTTTCGCTGCACGGGCTTCGTTACGCTGCTTAATTAATGATTCGATTTTTGCCACTTCATTATCATCAGAACCTGCTTGTAAGAAAGTTTCAGGCTCGCTTTCAAGTAAACCTAAAATGCTACCGAGTTCACGCAGACGGGTTGCTAAGCCATTGGCTTTTTCCATATTTTCATTTTTGAGTTTATTCAGTTCACGCGCCATTTCAAATAGCACGGAAAGAGCGTTCGGCGTGTTGAAATCATCATCCATCGCTTCACGAAAAGCCTCGATATAATTTTCACCGCCAAAAGCGACCGCACTTTTATCGGTTCCACGTAATGCCGTGTATAAACGTTCTAAGGCTTGTTGAGCAAGATTTAAGTTTTCTTCGCTGTAATTCAGTTGACTACGATAATGGGCGGTGAGTAAGAAATAACGCACGGTCTCAGCGTTGTAATGGTTTAATACATCACGAATGGTGAAGAAATTGCCGAGAGATTTCGACATTTTTTCTTTATCCACCATAATCATACCGGAGTGAATCCAGTAATTGACATACTTGCCATCGTGTGCGCAACAAGACTGTGCAATTTCGTTTTCATGGTGTGGAAACATTAAATCGGAACCTCCGCCGTGAATATCGAAGTGGTTGCCGAGCTGTTTACTGTTCATTGCCGAACATTCAATATGCCAGCCGGGGCGACCGGCTCCCCAAGGTGATGCCCAACTCGGTTCATTCGGTTTTGACATTTTCCACAAGACGAAATCCATCGGGTTTTTCTTGATTTCATTGATTTCGATCCGTGCGCCGGCTTGAAGTTGTTCTAAGTCTTGACGTGATAGTTTGCCGTATTCTCTGAAACTTTCTACGTCAAACATTACATCACCGTTATCTGCGACATAAGCGTGTCCCCGTTTGATAAGTTGTTCTACCATTTCAATGATTTCCGCAATATGGTGAGTCGCGCGCGGTTCAAAATCAGGAGGAAGAACATTTAAAGCTGCAAAATCTTTGTGCATTTCCACTACCATACGATCCACTAATTGCTCGCAGGTTTCTTTATTTTCGAGGGCGCGTTTGATGATCTTGTCATCAACATCAGTGATATTACGCACATAAGTTAAATCGTAGCCTAAATAACGTAGATAACGGGCAATAACATCGAAAGATACGAAAGTTCGTCCGTGTCCGATATGACATAAATCATAAACCGTTACGCCACACACATACATTCCCACTTTGTTTTCGTGGATAGGTTTAAAAATTTCTTTTTCTCTGGTTAGGGTATTAAAGATTTTTAGCATTTTTAACTCGACTTAACATTGATAAAACATTCATTATTATGTATCAGTTATATAAAATCTTGTAGGGTGCTGTTAGGCGAAGCCGTAACGCACCAATTAACAAGATTTAATGATGAAACGGTGCGTTACGCCTTATGGCTAACGCACCCTACATAATACCGAAAACATTCGGAAATTCGACCGCACTTTTATAGCACTTTCGCTACGATTGTGGAATAATACAACCCTTTATTTTTCAAAAGGAAAACAAAATGGTTACGTTACACACAAACTTTGGTGATATTAAAATTAAATTGGATTTTGATAAAGCACCGATAACGGCAGAAAATTTCTTAAATTACTGTAAAGAAGGCTTTTATAATAACACAATTTTTCACCGCGTAATTGACGGTTTTATGATTCAAGGCGGTGGTATGGAAAGCGGTATGCGTGAAAAAGCAACGAAAGCGCCAATTAAAAATGAAGCGAATAACCGTTTAAGCAATAAACGTGGCACGATTGCGATGGCTCGCACTTCAGATCCGCATTCTGCAAGCTCGCAATTTTTTATTAATGTGGCGGATAACAACTTTCTGGATTTTCGTTCAAAAGAAATGTTTGGTAAAGAAGTGGTACAAGAATGGGGGTATGCCGTATTCGGAGAAGTGATCGAAGGTATGGACGTTGTGGATAAAATCAAAGGCGTGAAAACCGGTAACAAAGGCTTCCACCAAGATGTGCCGAAAGAAGATGTGGTGATTGAATCTGTTTCGGTTGAAGAATAATTTGTTGATGACGCCCGTTTTTAACGGGTGTTTTTAATAAGAGAAACGTTATGCCCTTTTTCGACACTCATACCCATCTTGATTATCTCCATCACTTCACCGGAGAACCGCTTTCGCAATTAATGGAAAATGCAAGGCGGTCAGGTGTAGAAAAAATACTCGTTGTAGCGGTTGTGCAACGGGATTTTAAAAACATTCAAAAAATGACCGCACTTTATCCGGAAAATTTATATTATGGATTAGGATTGCATCCGCTTTATATCAAAGAACATGCGGAAAATGATTTAATATTGCTGGAACAAACCTTGGCGTTGCGTGATAGAAATTGTACGGCGGTGGCGGAGATTGGGTTAGAGCGTGCCGTTCAGGATTTAATTTCTGCGGAACTTTGGCAAAAACAGTGCCGTTTTTTTGAAAGCCAACTTTATTTGGCGAAGCAATTTAATTTACCGGTGAATATTCATAGCCGCAAATCTCACGATCAGGTTTTTACTTTCTTAAAACGTATTTCACCCGCCCAAGGTGGTGTTGTGCATGGTTTTGCAGGTAGTTATGAGCAAGCCAAGCGTTTTGTCGATCTAGGCTATAAAATCGGCGTGGGCGGCACGATTACTTACGTGCGCGCAAATAAAACCCGCCAAGCTATTGCTAAATTACCGTTGGATTCATTAGTGTTAGAGACCGACAGTCCGGATATGCCGGTATTTGGTTTTCAAGGACAACCGAATCGTCCGGAGCGAATTGTACAAGTTTTCCAATCCTTGTGTGAATTAAGAAATGAACCTATTGAGCAAATTGAAGAAACCCTTTGGCAAAATAGTAGCACATTGTTTGGATAACCTTATAAATCTTTGAATCGATAAATGACCTGATTTGCCGATCCTCGCCAAACCAAACTTGGATCGGCTTGTTCTTGGATAAATTTGCCATCGATTAACACGTCAATATAGGGCAACATTGCGCGTTGTTGTTCGTCAAGTTCGTCTAATTTATAACCCGTCCATACCCAAATATCTTTATCGGGGCATTCACGTTTTACGCGTTCTACGAAAGGTAAAAGCGTTTCTACATTGCGTGGATGAAGCGGATCGCCGCCGGAAAGGGTTAAGCCTTGACGTTTAATTCGGGTATCTTTTAAATCATTGATAATTTGCTGTTCCATCGCTTCATCAAAGGGGACGCCAGCACTGAATGACCAACTTTTTTGGTTATAGCAACCTTTGCAACCGTGGGTACAACCACTGACAAACAGCGTACAGCGTGTGCCTTCGCCGTTAATGACATCGGTGGGGTAGTATTGGAGATAGTTCATCGTGATATTCCCTTTTGCAATATTAGGCTTTTATAGTGAAACTGGCATTTTATTGCTGATTATTGCGACAACAAAAACGGCTCAAATTCTCACCAAATTCATCGCGCTTTACAATTAATCTTTGCAATACGACGGTAATTCTTGCATAATAGCGCGCAATCGCTTTGGCGATATCAATGGAAACCTTCTCGGTCTCTCGCAACGGTGTCCGGTTTACTCGGTCAGGTTCGGAAGAAAGCAGCCAAAGTCGGAAGTGCTGTGTGCCGAGAAGAAGCTGGGGAGGTTTCCACCCAACTTTTTTCTCTATATACGTTCCACCAAGCGTTTGAAAAATCCATCTTCTTTCACTACTAATTCCGTATAGTTACCCTGTTCGATTAATTTTCCTTCATCAATCACGCAAATATTGTCGAACCGCTCAATAGCGGTTAAGCGATGTGTTACCATAATGAGCGTTTTATTTTCAGCGTGTTGGAAAATCAGGCGTAAAATCTGGCGTTCCGTTTCACGATCCAATCCTTCTGTTGGCTCATCGAGTAATAAAATCGGTGCATTACTTAATAAAATACGCGCAAGCCCTAAACGACGTTGTTCACCGCCGGAAAGCGGGCGACCGCCATCGCCAAGCCATAAATCCAAGCCTTGTGTTTGATCCGATAATTTACTCAGTCCGACTTGATGTAACACTGAGATCATTTTTTCATCGGAAATAGGCTCAAGATCAGCAAACTGTAAGTTTTGGCGTAATGTATCGCTGAATACATGTACGCGTTGGGTTAAAAAACATAATTGTTTGCGTAGGGTTTGCTCGGAGTAGGCGGAAATCGGTTTTTCTGCAAGTAGGAGTTCGCCACGAAGAGGATCGCCATCAGGAAGATCATAGTTACGCACTAAAAGTTGAAGAAGGGTAGATTTACCGCTGCCGGTTTTACCAAGAATGGCAATTTTCTGCCCCTGTTCAATATTGAGGGTGAGATTTTCTAATGTGAGATAATCTTGTCCCGGGTAGGCAAAATTCAAATTCTTCGCAGAAATTAACCGCACTTTCGGCTCAAAAGCTGCGTTACCGGTAAATTCCACCAAAGGTTTTTGTTCAATAATATCCGTTACCCGTTCTGCTGCGGCAATCACTTGCCCGATATGCAAAAATGCGGCCCCCAAGGGCATAATGATTTCAAATGCCGCTAGTGCAGCAAAAGTGAATAAAGCAATAAAGGCGGCACGATATTCATCGGTGCCGAAATCGGCTTGACTGCTAAACCATAACATTATGCAAATCAATAAACCGTTTAAGAACAAAACAAGTGCGGTTGAAAATCCGCTTAATTTTGCTTCTTTGGATTGAGCGGTTTGCCAGTCTTTCTCTGTTGCCGCCATTTTTTCTTTCACTTGATCTTCGGCATTAAACAATAAAAGCTCTGCTTGTGCCTGAATAAATTCCAAAAATTGTATGCGATAAGTTGCACGTGCTTGAATTAAAGGCTCACCGAATTGCTGCCCTAAACGATAAAAAATTGTCGGAATTAGGAGCAATAATATTAGCAGGAATGCACCTAAGCCAAGGGCGAGCGACAGATTGATAAAACTCAAACCGATTGTCATTGCAATGATGACGAAGATTGCAGTAAAAAACGGCGCAAGAAGTCGCAAATACAGGCTATCAAGAGTATCTACATCAGATACCAAACGGTTTAATAAATCGCTGTTACGATAACGATTTAGTACTGCGGGACTCAACGGAATGATTTTTTCAAATACTTGCACGCGCAATTTTGCCAAAATGCGGAATGTCGCATCATGAGTAACGATTTTCTCAAAATAACGCGCCACGGTTCGCCCGATCGCCAAACCACGCACACTGGCGGAGGGATAGAAAAAATTAAAAAGCGTGCCGAGCCCGGCTATCGCGGTTGCTGCTAAAAACCAACCGGATACGGTAAGCAGCCCCATACTGGAAGCCAGTCCTAAAATCATCAAGACTAAGCCAAGAACGAGCGGAAATTTGGCAAATTTGAATAGACCTATAAAGGAAAGTAAGGCACGCATTATTGAATATCCTGTTGTCGTTGAGCGAGTAATTCGGCAAAAAGACCTTCATTTTTGAGTTGTGAAAAATCCCCTTGTTGGACGATTTTGCCTTGTTGCATTACAAAAATTTGATCGCATTGCTTAAGATCTTCAATGCGATGTGTAATCATTAACGTGGTTTGATAACAGCTCATTTCACTTAAAGCCTGTAGAACTAAATTTTCCGATTGAGCATCGAGGCTGGCTGTCGGTTCATCAAGCAGCAATAATTTACCTTTACGTAGCAATGCTCGTGCAATCGCAAGGCGCTGCGCTTGCCCTACGGAAATACCCAAACCGCCGTCTTTAATTTCGTAAGAAAGCCCGAGTTTATCGGTGAATTCTTTGGCTTGAGCAAGTGTTAAAGCACGGTCAATTTCTTCATCATTTGCCTGAATATCGCCAAGCAATAAATTCTCTTTAATTGAGCCTTGTAATAACAACGGATTTTGTCCTACCCAGGCAATATTTTTTCGCCAGTCCGTAAGATGGCTTTCCCGCAGTTCTTGCCCGTTAATTTTTAGCGATCCCTCATAAGGTAAAAAGCCCAAAATCGTGTTAATTAAAGAGGTTTTTCCGGCTCCGCTTTGACCGACTAAAGCAATGTTATGATTTGCCGGAACATGGAAAGTTAAAGGTTGTGTGAGGGCAGTGCCTTGCGTGGAAAGTATCACTAGATTTTCAGCAGAAATTTCGACCGCACTTTCAAAGGGAATTTGACGATCATTTTGATGAAGAGTGAGATAATCCGTTTCTAGAAAATCAACAATCGCATCAGCGGCACCAATGCCTGCCGCTCGATCGTGATAGTAAGCGCCGAGATCACGTAACGGTTGATAAAACTCCGGGGCAAGAATAAGACAGAAAAAGCCGGTAAAGAGTGTGAGAGGTGCATTATATGTTCCAAACTCGATTTGACCTAAATAGCTAAATCCGAAATAAACCGCCATTAGGGCAATGGAAATAGATGTAAAAAATTCCAACACGGCAGAGGATAAAAATGCCAATTTCAGCACGTCCATTGTCGTTTCTCGGAAATCTTCCGTGACATTTTCGATGTGTTGGGTTTGCTCGGAAGTGCGGTTGAAAAGGCGTAACGTTTCAAGACCACGTAAGCGATCTAAAAATTGCGCACTTAAACGTGCGAGAGTATCCATATTTTTTTGACTGCTATCTGCCGCTACCATACCTACTAAAATCATAAAAATCGGCACTAATGGTGCAGTGAGCATTAGAATCAACCCGGCAGCCCAGTTTAGCGGAAATACTGCAATTAAAATGACAATAGGCACAATCACGGAAAGGCTTTGCTGTGGTAAAAAACGTGCGTAGAAATTATGCAGATTCTCCACTTGTTCCAACATAATACTTGCCCAACTGCCGGCAGGTTTTTGATTGATCGTTGCAGGGCCGACAAGGTGAATTTTATTAAGAATTTGTCGGCGAATATGATTGCGCAGCCGTTTGCCGCTTTCGAAACCGATTCTTTCACGTCCCCATAAAATCACGGCACGCAAGGCAAAGCTGAGAATTAAACCGAGAAAAGAGGGAATGAGTTCATCTCTCGGTATATTTTGCATAATAAGTTTATCAAGCAACGTGGCGAGAAAATAAGTTTGCGCCACTAAAATGAGTGATGAAAGTGCGGCTAACGTAATATTGGCAAGCATTAATTTTTTTATCGGTTGTTGCTGTGCACGAAGCCATTTTTGTAGGTATTTTTGGCGAAGTTTGTCCATAGATTTTGTATTATCCTAGGGCAGAGAGTTGATCAGGGCTAGGCATAATGTTTCTCTTGATCTTCCTTTTTGGGAAGAAGACATAAAACGTAAATAACCCCCATAGGTCTGAAAACCAACCTAGGGTAACAATTACCCTAGGGATAAAATCGGGTTATTCCTGAGCATCCAAGAAACGTTCGGCATCCAATGCCGCCATACAGCCCGTTCCGGCGGAAGTGATGGCTTGGCGATAGTTATGATCCATTACATCTCCGGCAGCGAATACGCCTTCTACGGATGTGGCGGTTGCGTTGCCTTCAAGACCGGATTTCACAACGATGTAGCCGTTATTCAGTTCAAGCTGTCCCTCGAAAATTTGCGTGTTTGGTGAGTGCCCGATGGCGACAAATAAGCCATCAAGGTTCAATTCTTCTTTTTCTCCAGTTTTGGTATTTTGTAAGCGTAAACCCGTTACCCCCATATTATCACCCAGCACCTCATCTAAAGTGCGGTCGGTATGGAGCTGAATTTTTCCTTCCTCCACTTTTTTATATAAACGGTCGATTAAGATTTTTTCTGCACGGAAACTATCGCGGCGGTGGATTAAATGTACCGTGCTTGCGATGTTTGCAAGGTAAAGTGCTTCTTCCACTGCGGTGTTGCCGCCTCCGATTACCGCAACGGGTTTATTGCGATAGAAGAAACCATCACAGGTTGCGCAAGCCGAAACACCACGACCTTTATAATTTTCTTCCGAAGGTAAACCTAAATAGCGTGCTGATGCCCCCGTTGCAATAATTAATGCATCACAGGTGAAATTTTGCACATCGCCGTAAAGTTTGAAAGGACGGGAAGATAAATCTACTTTGTTAATGTGATCGAATACGATTTCCGTGTTGAATTTTTCTGCGTGTTGCAACATCCGTTGCATTAAGCCGGAACCTGTCGTTTCACCAAAATCACCCGGCCAGTTTTCGATTTCATCGGTGGTGGTGAGCTGACCGCCCTGTTGTAATCCTGTTACCAAAACCGGTTTTAAATTTGCGCGTGCCGCATAAATTGCAGCCGTATAACCGGCAGGACCGGAGCCTAGAATAAGAAGTTTTGCGTGTTTAACATCTGACATAAGAATATCCTTGTTTTATTTTTGTTTTGTTGGGACGTAAATTAGCGAAATCTACGCACTCATTAAGCCGGAAACTAAACTGATTAATTGTTCCATTATGAATTATAAGTTTTTCAATCAATAGAGTAATGAATAAAGCAATCTGCGGAACTTATTCGTCAGCGGATCTGAATTACCCATTGCACTTAAAATTGATAAGAATTGTTGTTTTACTTCACCATTTTGCGCGCTTAAGTCCGTTTTTAAAATACCGAAAAGTAGGGTGAGTGCTTCTTCATTACGATTTGCTTGGTGGAGTTGTACGGCAAGTTTTATTGCTATTTCCGTGCTTGGATTTTGGGCAAAATCTTTTTGTAATTGCTGAATTTCAGGGGTGTCTGCCGCTTGAATTAATAACTCGATTTGCGCTTGTAATCCTTGCCAACGGCTATCGCGATCTTGCAGCGGAATTTGATTCAAAATTTCTTGTGCCGCTTCGGTTTTTTTCATTGCAATATAGGTTTCTGCGTAAAGCAGGGCAATGTCGCTGTTCTTTTTATCGGAAAGATCCCAAGCCTCTTTTAATAAAGGCAACGCCGCATCATAATTTTCGACTTGTAAGAAATCTAATGCCTGCTGAAATTTTAATTCTTCCTCTTTGGGTAAAATAACATTTAAACGTTGAATAAGTGAAGTTTGATCAAGTGCGCCCGGAAAGGCATCCAATGCTTGCGCTTCTTTAAATAAATAGGTGGTTGGCAAGGCTTGAATACGGAATTGCGCTGCGATCATTTGTTCTTTTTCACAATTCACTTTAGCGAGAACAAATTGCCCTTGATATTGCTCTGCCAAGTGTTCAAGTAGGTTTAAGAAATCGACGGATTCCTTATGATTTGGCGCATAAAAATTGACGACAAGCGGTTTTTCAAGGGATTGTTGTAGGATTTCGGTGAGATTTTGTTCGTTAATCTCAACGATAAAAGAAAAATCAGTCATTGCTTATCCTTGTTCGGAAAAATAATGGCTGATTTTAACAAAGTGCGGTCAATTTTAGAAATGTTTTGAAAATTGACCGCACTTTAGGGTTAAAGAATAAAACTACCGATAAGCGCGATAATGAAACCGACTACACCAATAGAGGTTTCAAGTAATGTCCATGTTTTTAAGGTTGTTTTGGTATCCATTTCTAAAAATCGACTGATTAGCCAGAAGCCGGAATCGTTGACGTGAGATAATACCGTTGCGCCTGATGCAATGGCAATAACGATAAAACAAAGATCAAATTGACTTAAATCGGAGGCTGCGGCTACAGTTGGTGAAATCAATGCTGCGGCAGTTGTGAGAGCGACGGTTGCCGAACCTTGTGCGACACGCATAACCATTGCAATGACGAAGGCTGCAACAATAATCGGCATTCCCGTATCCGAAAGCATTGCAGATAATACCTCGCCAATACCGCTGGCTCGCAATACTCCGCCAAACATACCGCCGGCACCGGTTACTAATACGATAGAGCAGATAGGGCCGAGTGCGTTATCACAGATTTTTTCGATTTGTTCATAGCTACGCTGTTCTTTAAGTAATAGGATAGCGACAATCAATGTAATCAATAAAGCGATGGGCGTTTTACCAATCAGTCGCAGGGATTGAACCCAAATTTGTGAACCGTCAATCACTTTTGCCACACTTAATGTATTTAAACCGGTATCAAATAAAATTAAGAGAATCGGTAAAAGTAAAATCGTCATTACACGCGCAAAACTTGGCGGATTTTGTACCGATGTTTCACTAATTGCCGTTGCGTTTAAAAAGGCTTTCGGTAAATCAACGTGAATTTTTTTGCTGATAAACATACTGAACAAATAAGTACCGATATACCAAGTAGGGATTGCGCAAACTAAACCGACAATGACTAATAAGCCGATATTTACCCCCAATAAATCACCGGATGCCACCGGGCCCGGGTGGGGCGGTAGAAAAGCGTGCATAACGGCAAATGCACCGGCAACGGGGAAGGCGTAACGTAATACGGAGCCGCCGAAACGTTTTGCAACGCTGAAAACGATTGGCAACATCACAACCAAACCGGCATCAAAGAAAATAGGGAAACCGAAGAGGAGGGCAGCAATACCCAATGCGAAAGGGGCTTTTTGCTCACCGAATTTATTAATTAAGGTATCTGCAAGCACTTTAGCACCACCGGTGATCTCCAATAAACGACCGATCATCGCACCGAGACCAACCAATAATGCAACGGCTGCCAATGTATTACCAAATCCGCCAAGTAAAGTCGGGAGAATTTTTTCCACCGGAATACCGGCGGCAAGGGCGGTAAGTAAGCTGACGATGATCAATGCCACAAAAGCATGAACTTTGAATTTAATAATAAGTAGAAGCAGCAATAAAATTGCGGCAATCATAATGATAATAAGCATAACATTTCCTCTTATTGAATTGTTACGGGTAACATACCTTTTATTTGAACGAGGGTAAATGATCGCCTTTCAGATTTGTGATCTTGTTCACAGAATTTTTGTTTATTAAAGTGCGGTCAATTTTTTTGCGAAATTATTTTGTGATTTAGATCACAAAATAAATTGTTACCAGTAACATTTTTGATGAAATTCAGGTATGGTAAATAAAAAGTTGAGGAGTTTAGGAATGAATGATAATGAACGAATTGGAAAAAGTTTTATCCTAATGGGTGTTTCAAGCACGGGTAAAACATCGGTAGGAACAGCGATTTCCCACCGTTTGGGAATTAAATTGATTGATGGCGATGATCTGCATCCTCGTGCAAATATTATTAAAATGGGTGAAGGACAGCCTCTTAATGATGAAGATAGAGCGCCTTGGTTGGAGCGTATCCGTGATGCAGCGTTTAGCCTTGAACGTAAAAGTGAGAGCGGAATTATTATTTGTTCTGCGTTGAAGAAAAAATATCGCGATGTTATTCGTGATGGCAATGAACAAGTGAAATTTTTGTTTTTGGAAGGTTCTTTTGAACTTGTGCTTGAGAGAATGAAACAACGCAAGGGACATTATATGAAAACGGATATGCTAAAAAGTCAATTTGATACCTTGGAAGTACCGGGTACGGATGAGCCGGATGTGCTTCATATTGATATTGACGGGAGTTTTGAGGAAGTGGTCGCACGTTGTATTTCAGCTTTAGAACCTTTTTTATAAGCATATCCAAAAGTGCGATTAAATTTAACCGCACTTTTGTATTTAGAGACTCTCCCCGGTGTGAATTTTGAAACCGAGATCAATCATTCTTTCCGTTATCGGTTCACCCTTTAACCTTTCTAATAATTCTTGTGCCGCCCGTTTGCCGATATCTAAACGGGGAGTGATAACGGTGGCAAGTTGCGGCGTAACGGAAAACCCCACATCATGCCCGTGAAACCCGGCGATAGCCATTTGTTTCGGAACCTCAATGCCTAAGCGTTGGCATTCAAATAATGCGCCGATGGCTAAGTCGTCATTCGTACAGAAAATACCGTTGGTTTCAGGGCGTTTGGTGATAATATCCCGAAGTTGTTTTCCTCCCAAAGTAAAAGATGATGATTCCTCGGTAATTAAACTATAGGGTTCAAGCCCGTATTTTTTCATCGCTTGTTCATAGCCTTGCATTTTTAATTGGGTTCGCTTATCCATTCTTGCGGTGAAGTACACGATATTTTGATGACCGTGTAAAATCATCGTTTCCACCATAGCTTGCGCTGCTGCAACATTATCAAAACCGATCACCTGCTGAATACCTGCTTGCGTGCTATCCATAATTTCAATCACCGGAATATTGGCGATTTCAATCATTTTGAGAGTGCGTAGCGAATGGTAATTTTCCGATAAAATCAAGCCGTCTACATTATAAGAAAGCAAACTTTCAATGCGTTCCTCTTCTTTTTTTACGCTGTAACCGTAGTGAGCGAGCATTGTTTGATAGCCGGCTTGGTCGGCAATAAGTTCGATACCTTTTAATACATCGGCGAAAACGTGGTTAGTCAATGAGGGGAGCAAAACGCCAATGGCTTTACTTTTTGCATTAGAAAGAATTTCCGGTGCACGGTTTGGGATATAACCGAATTCTTCAATGGCTTTGGCAATACGGCGTTGCGTTTCTTGCGCCACCGAATCGGGATTGCGTAGATAACGGCTTACCGTCATTTTGGTGATGCTAAGGTGCTCAGCAATATCTTGTAAAGTGGGACGTTTACGTTTCATTGAAATTTGAATGAATTAATCTCTTTCAAAAGTATAGCAAAAACATTTGATTTTTTGACCGCACTTTTGTATGAAAAAAGGTATAATTTGCCATCGATTTATCAAAAGGAACGAGTATGGTAGACGAAATTCGTTTAACGCAATACAGTCACGGCGCAGGTTGAGGCTGTAAAATCTCGCCTAAGGTGTTAGGGACGATTTTACAAACTCAGCTTGAAAATTTTGTTGATCCGCATTTACTGGTGGGCAACGATACTGCCGATGATGCGGCTGTCTATGATTTAGGCAATGGTACTGCGATTATCAGTACCACGGACTTCTTTATGCCGATTGTGGATGACCCTTTTGATTTTGGACGTATTGCCGCCACCAATGCGATCAGCGATATTTTTGCAATGGGCGGCAAACCGATTATGGCAATTGCGATTTTAGGTTTCCCGATTAACAAGTTACCGGCGGAAATTGCACGAAAAATTGTGGAGGGCGGTCGTTTTGCTTGTCATCAAGCAGGAATTGCGCTCGCCGGTGGACATTCCATTGATGCGCCGGAACCTATTTTCGGTTTAGCGGTAACAGGTGTCATTAATACGGAAAAAGTAAAACGTAATGCTTCTGCACAAGAGGGATGCAGACTTTATTTAACGAAACCGCTAGGCATCGGCGTACTGACTACGGCGGAGAAAAAAGGCAAATTAAAGCCCGAACATCAGGGATTAGCCACTGAACTGATGTGTCGGCTAAATAGCATCGGTAGCCGATTTTCTGAAGTCAGCGGAGTTACGGCGATGACGGATGTAACCGGATTCGGCTTGCTCGGTCATTTAATCGAAATGTGTGAAGGTGCGAATTTAAATGCTGAGATCTTTTTCGATAAAATTCCTACCTTAAATGGTGTGTCGGAATATATTGCGGAAGGTTGTGTACCGGGCGGAACGACACGTAATTTTGACAGTTATGGTCATAAAGTCGGAGCGTTGTCGGATCAGCAAAAAGCCGTACTATGCGATCCGCAAACCTCAGGCGGTTTATTATTGGCAGTGAAACCTGAAAGCGAGCAAGACATTTTGACGATTGCACAACAAGCCGGTATTAACATTTATGAAGTCGGTGTGTTGAAAGCAAGAGACTTACAAACCGAAATTTTCGTAGAAGTTCGTTAGAAAAAACCGGTATTATGTATCAGTTGCCCAAAGAGAATTTTATCTCCGGTATTTCTTGGGGTCGGTAGGGGGCGTTAGGCGAAGCCGTAACGCACCAATAATAAGATTTAATGATGGCTCGGTACGTTACGGCTTCGCCTAACGGCACCCTGCGATGATTTGTGCAAGTGCTACATAATACCGAAATTACCAATACTTTTGTCTACTATGCCGGAAAAAACGCCTATTATGTAGCGTTTACACAAATGTTATTTTTGCGTGGAATTAGGGGCAGCAAATAGGCTGTCCCTAATTTTATGCAAGTTTTTGTAAAATCAATTTACCCATCATTTCAATATGTGCAGAATCTGCATTTAATGCAGGGATATATTGATAGGATTCACCACCGTTATTTAGGAAATTTTCGCGATTTTCCGTATCGATTTCTTCAATGGTTTCTAAGCAGTCCACAGAAAAACCGGGGCAAACCACGGCGATTTTATGAATGCCTTGTGTAGCGGCAGATTCTAAAAATTTATCCGTATAGGGTTGTAGCCATTCTTCACGTCCAAAACGGGATTGGAATGACATTCCCCATTGATTTTCCGTCAAACCGAGTTTATCGACGATGGCAATGGTCGTTTGCTTGCAATGTTCGCGGTAGTAATCGCCCATCTCTTCATAACGCAACGGAATACCGTGATAAGAAAACAACAAAAACTCCTCTGATTTTAACCGCACTTTAATGGATTCAACCAACGCATTGATATAGTTTTCATCTAAATGATAAGAATGAATAAATTCAAACGGTGTAATATTTCTGGTATTTTTCAGTGCTTTCGCAAAAACATCAAATAATGCGCCGGTCGTTGTACTGGAATATTGCGGATAGAGCGGTAGTACGATGATTTTTTCTACCTGATTTTCAAGTAATTTTTCCACCGCACTTTGCATAGACGGATTGCCGTAAGTCATGGCAATTTCTACTTGAGCGTTGATCTTTTGTTCGGATAAATAGCGTTGTAATGCCTTTTGCTGTTGTTTTGTGATGGCAAGCAACGGCGAACCTTGTTCTGTCCAAATGGCTTGATAATTTTTTGCAATTCGTTTGGAACGTGGCGGCAGGATAACGAATTTGAGTAACGGCCACCATTTCCAACGGGGCAGATCAACAATTCGGGGATCAGATAAAAATTCCCATAAATAGCGGGAAACTGCGGCAGGTGTCGGCTCCTCCGGTGTACCTAAGTTGGCTAAAATAACACCGATTTTTTTTGTTAGGGTCATAAATTAATAATAGAAAGCGTTAATCGTGAAACGCAGCAAAGTTTATCTTGTTCATTACGGATGTCAATTTGCCAAACATGGGTATTTTTACTTAAATTGATAGGTGTAGCCTTTGCTATAACTTTTCCGTTTTTCACCGGGCGAAGATGATTGGCGTTAATATCTAATCCTACCGCAGCCTTTCCCTCTTCCAAGCAAAGAAAGCCGGCAAGCGATCCCAAGGTTTCCGCCAAGGCAACGGAAATGCCTCCGTGCAGTAGCCCAAAAGGTTGAGTGGTGCGGTGATCCACCGGCATTGTAGCTTCAATCCAGTCATCACCAAAGGCGGAAATTTCAATACCAAGATGACCTACGGCACAGTTTTTTCCCATTTCATTGAGTTGGGTTAACGTGAATGGTTTTTTCCAGATCATTTTTCCTCGCTTAATACTTCAAGTAGCGCTTGCAACGGATGTTTTAATACAACCTGTTCATAACGTTTCACTTGGCTGCGACAAGAATAGCCGGTGGCTAAACAAAAGTGCGGATCTTTTCCGTTGAGTTTTTTCCCCCAAGAAATATCATAAATTTCACGGCTCATCGCTTGATTTTGCACTTCGTGACCAAACACGCCCGCCATACCGCAGCAGCCTACTTTTTCCACCTTTAAGGTTTGCCCGAATTTTGCAAAGATTTGTTGCCATTCTTTCGGGCTGTTCGGCATAAAAGTCGATTCCGTACAATGTGGAAACAAATACCATTCAAAAGTGCGGTCATTTTTTTCCATATTTTTCAATTCGATGGTAAATAAGTCGGAATTAAGTTGTGTTGTTAGCCATTCGTGTGCGGTTAATACGTGGAAGTCGCCGCGTTGTTCTTGCAATGTTTCTTTGTATTCATCACGATAAGAAAGCACGATTGCGGGATCTACGCCCACCAATGGCACGCCCAATTTGGCTATGCGATTGAGAAATTCCGCTTGATTTTTAGCGGTTTTGGCAAAGCGTTTCAAAAAGCCTTTTATGTGCATAGCTTTACCATTAGGTTTAAACGGCAACAAAATCGGTTGAAAACCGAGTTTTTGGGCGAGCGCAACAAAATCACGTACGACTTTAGCGTCATAATAAGAAGTATAGGGATCTTGTACGATCAGTAAAACACGCGCTTTTTCGACCGCACTTAACCGTTCCAACTCTTCTAAGGGTTTGCCTTGATAGTGAATTTCGACAAGTTGCTGTTGCAAATTCGGCTCGGAAAGTAGAGGCAAATCCGTCATACCGATTGTTTTTTCTACAAGGGTTTGAGTGGCTTTTAATTTTGTAAAATAATTGAAGAATTTCGCCTGTTTTGCCATATAAGGGGAGGCGATTTCCAAGTTTGCCACAATATGGTCTTTAATCGGGCGCAAATAACGGCTGTGGTAAAAATGAAAAAATTTTGCACGAAAATTCGGTACGTCAATTTTTATCGGACATTGGCTGGCGCAGGCTTTGCATGCCAAGCAGGTATCCATTGCCGCTTTTACCTCGTGGGAAAAGTCATATTCACCACGTCGTTTTTGTACCGTATTACGAATACGTGCGATAAGTGCGGTCAATTTGACTTCGGTTTTTTGGAAATCCAACTGCTCAGGCGTAATATTTTTATCGGCGAGCAAACGTAGCCATTCACGTACCAGTGCAGCACGCCCTTTCGGTGAAAAGACACGGTTTTTGCTGACTTTCATTGAAGGGCACATAATGCTGTGTTCATCAAAATTAAAGCATAAACCGTTGCCGTTGCAGTTCATCGCACCTTTAAATTCATTGCGAATTTGCACGGGGATTTGGCGATCATTATCCGCACGCATGGTTGATAAAATGGAATAGAGTTCATCTTTTGAATTCAATGGCGTGCAGATTTTGCCCGGATTTAAGCGATTATTCGGATCAAATAAGAACTTGATGTAGCGAAGTTCGTTCCATAATTCCGGTGTAAAGAATTTCTCACCATAATGCGAACGCACGCCTTTACCGTGTTCTCCCCACAATAACCCGCCGTATTTTGTTGTGAGCGCCGTCACTTCATCAGAAATTTGTTTGAACAGTTTCACTTGGTTTTTATCGCATAAATCAAGCGCCGGGCGAACGTGTAAAACGCCGGCATCGACATGACCGAACATACCATATTGCAGGTGATGGCTATCCAGCAAGGCACGAAATTCTTCAATGTAATCCGCCAGATGTTCCGGCGGCACGCAGGTATCTTCCACAAAAGGGATCGGTTTTGCCGCACCTTTTGCATTACCGAGTAAGCCTACGGCTTTTTTTCGCATCGCATAAATACGTTCAATGGAAGCTAAATCCGAGCAAACTTGATAACCGATAATTGAATCTTGTCGGCGTGCGATTTTTTCATCCAGTGCTTGGCAAAGTGCGGTTACTTGACGGTCGATTTTTTCTTTATTATCACCGGCATATTCCACGATATTTAAACCGAGGATTGGATTTTCTTCGCTTTCGGTTAAAAGCTCACGCACGGAATGCCAAATGATGTCTTGCTTGGCGAGATTCAACACCTTGGAATCAATAGTTTCTACCGAAAGTGCATTGGCTTTCACCATAAACGGTGCATTGCGTAACGCTGCATCAAAGGAACTATATTTGATATTAATTAAGGTGCGGTATTGGGGAATGGGAAGAAGATTTAATTTTGCTTCGCAGATAAAGGCAAGGGAGCCTTCCGAACCGGTGAGCAGTCGGGTGAGATTAAATTCGCTTGCATCTTCATTAAAAACGTTCTTTAAATCATAACCGGTTAAAAAGCGGTTAAGCTGAGGTAAATCATTAATAATAGCAGTGCGCTTTTCTTTACAGCGTTGGGCAATTTCTTGATAAAGTCGTTTGCCGGAAGCATTTAATTCAAGAGAATTAGTAGTTTCTAAAATATCCTGAAATTTGACCGCTCTTGTATCGAGTATTTCGCCGTTCATTAATACTGCGCGTAGTTCCAATACGTGATCAGAGGTTTTACCGTATTGTAAAGAACCTTGTCCTGATGCATCCGTATTAATCATTCCGCCTAAAGTGGCACGATTGCTGGTGGAAAGTTCCGGCGCGAAAAATAGACCGTAAGGTTTCAAGAATTGATTGAGCTGATCTTTTACTACGCCCGCTTGCACGCGTACCCAACGTTCCTCCACATTAAGTTCCAAAATAGTTGTCATATAACGTGAAAGATCAACGATAATATTGTTATTGAGGGATTGCCCGTTCGTTCCCGTACCACCGCCGCGCGGGGTGAAAGTGAGAGATTGAAAATCAGGTTTATTCGCCAGTTTGGTAATGCGCACAACATCTGCAACGTTTCTTGGGAAGAGAATCGCTTGCGGCAGTAGTTGATAAACGCTGTTATCTGTGGCGAGCGCTAATCGATCCGCATAATTTGTGGCGATATCACCCTCAAAATGTTGCTTTTGGAGTTCCGCAAGATAAGTTTGAACGGTTTTTTCAAGTTGTGGGATATTAGAGAGAAGGGGAAGCATAGTATCAATCATAAAGTATAGAAAAAGCAAGTTAGAAAGATAATATATTATGGCGAAGAAAAAGTCGATTTTTACCTCTTTAAATTTGTTTTTAAAGCAAAAGGTTAGGGTAAATAAAGGTTTATGTTGGGATATTTGTTTGTGTATAAAATCACCAAAACAGCCAAAAAAAATTTGATCTTTGTTTTTTTTATAGGATAATAGACAGAATTTTGAACGTTCCTTTGGCGATTACAAAGGAATTGAATTTGTCAAAAGGTTAAAAATAGGGCAAATTCAAAACCCTAGTTAAGCAATGTTTTGAGTGATGTTTCTTCGGAAAGTTCACGATAAACGAGGAAACTTTTTATTTATCAATCGATGACTAAGATAGAGGACATCAAAATGAAAAAAACTGCAATCGCATTAGTTGTAGCCGGCTTAGCCGCAGCTTCTGTAGCTCAAGCAGCACCGCAAGAAAACACTTTCTATGTTGGTGCTAAAGCAGGTCAAGCGTCAGCGCACGATGGTATCCGTGCAAATGCTAAGCTCGATGGTCTTGGCTACAATCGTAATTCTTTCACCTACGGTGTATTTGGTGGTTACCAAATCTTAAACCGTGACAACTTAGGTTTAGCGGTTGAATTAGGTTATGACGATTTCGGTCGTATTAAAGGGCGTAACGCTGGTCAAACTGTTTTCAAACACACTAACCACGGTGCACACTTAGGTTTGAAAGGTAGCTACAATTTGGGTGGCTTAGTGTCTGCATTAGACGGCTTAGATTTCTACGGTCGTGCGGCGGCAGCATTAGTTCGTTCAGACTATAAATACTATGATGCAAACGGAAGCCGTAACCATGCGGAAGGTGCTCACAGCTTAAAAGTGTCTCCAATGTTTGCAGCAGGTTTCGAGTATGCAATGCCTTCATTACCGGAGTTAGCATTCCGTCTTGAATATCAATGGTTAACAAGCGTTGGTAAAGATAACAAATTAGCTGAAAACGCAGATTACACACCATGGATCGGTTCTATCAATGCCGGTTTATCTTACCGTTTCGGTCAAGGTGCTGCACCTGTAGTTGCACCTGAAGTTGTAAGCAAAACTTTCAACTTGAACTCTGATGTAACTTTCGCTTTCGGTAAAGCTAACTTAAAACCGCAAGCTCAAGCGACTTTAGACGGTATCTACGGTGAAATCGCTCAAGTTAGCAACGCTAAAGTAGGTGTTGCAGGTTACACAGACCGTATCGGTTCTGAAAAAACCAACTTAAAATTATCTCAACGTCGTGCAGACACCGTAGCTAACTACTTAGTAGCTAAAGGTGTTCCGGCACAAGACATCACTGCAACCGGTTACGGTAAAGCAAACCCTGTTACTGGTGCAACTTGTGACGCGGTTAAAGGTCGTAAAGCGCTTATCGCTTGTTTAGCACCGGATCGTCGTGTTGAAATCGCAGTTAACGGTACTAAATAATCCTATTTGGTATCCTTAGCGGATTAAATGGAAAAAGACCTAAACCTTGGTTTAGGTCTTTTCTTTTGTATGCTTAGAATAAGCATAACAATAATATCTTTAAAAAATTTTATTTATTAATAGGAATATTCTTATGAAAAAGTGGTTTGTCATTATCCTTGTTGCCGTAGTGGCGGGATTTACTTTAATGTCTAGTTATAATGGTTTAGTGAAAGCGGAAGAAGAAATTGATTCTGTCTGGGCAAATGTGGAATCTTCTTATCAACGCCGTGCTGATCTTATTCCGAATTTAGTGAATACAGTGAAAGGTCAAGCAAATTTTGAACAACAAACTTTAACCAACGTGATCGAAGCCCGTGCAAAAGCGACACAAACTAAAATTGATCCCTCAAATATGACGGAAGAACAGCTTACACAATTTCAACAAAACCAAAATCAAGTGGGATCGGCATTATCCCGTTTGCTTGTAACGGTTGAGCAATATCCGCAATTAAAAGCGCACGAAGGTTTTATGAATTTACAATCTCAACTTGAAGGTACGGAAAATCGAATTAATGTTGCCCGTAATAAATTTAATGAGGCTGCTCGTGTGTATAACCAAAAAGTACGTCAATTCCCAACAAAATTTGCCGCAATGATTCTTGGTTTTAAAGAAAAACCTTATTTCAAATCAACGGCAGGTGCTGAAAATGCTCCGACTGTGAATTTTAATTAGGATAAGATAATGAAATTCTTTTCAAGGATTCCTGTCGATAAAAAACAAATCGAGGCGGCAATTGTTCGCCTCGAAAGCCAAAGTTCGGCAGAATTGCGCGTATATATTGAGAGGAAATTACCTAAGTCTTCAAAAAACTTATCGGCAATAGCACGGGCTTTACAGGTATTTAATGATCTGGAGATGCACAAAACCGCAGAGCAAAATGCCGTATTAATCTATGTCGGGTATAAAGATCATCTTTGTGCGATTGTCGGTGATAAAGGGATTCACCAATTTGTCGATGCGACTTATTGGCAGAAACAATGTGATCTGATGATCTCCCAATTCAAGCAAGGGGCTTATACCCAAGGCATTGTTGAAGCAATTAATCGTATTACCGAAATCTTAATAACACATTTCCCGGTTCAACCGAATGACCGAAATGAATTATCGAATGAGGTAATTATTCATGACTAGATTGTTGCAGATTATGAAAAGTGCGGTTGTTTTTAGCATTATTTTTTGGGTGAATTTCGTCTCTGCTGCGCAGTTTCCGCCTACGCCAACCCCTTTTCATTATGTGAATGATTACACGAATACTCTGTCATCTCAACAGCAGCAAATTCTTGAAAATAAACTGATCGCTTATGGTAATTCGACAAGCTCACAAATCGCGGTTGTCATCGTGCCCACAACAGGTGAATATGAAATTGCCGATTATGCTTTTGCTTTGGGCGATAAATGGGGAATTGGACGTAAGCAGTTAAATAATGGCGTGTTAATGCTGATTGCGAAAAATGACCGCAAAGTTTTTATCGCCACAGGACAAGGTTTGGAAGGGGTATTGCCTGATGCTTTTTTATCACAAGTTATTCGCCATGCGATTTTGCCTCAATTTAAGCAAGGACAATATGCGCAAGGCATAAATGACGGCTTAAATGACATCATTGCAGCCAGCCAAGGGGAATACGGTGCTTATCAGACGGAAGAAAGTGAATTTGAACAATATATTCCTTTCATTATGGTGTTGGTATTTATCGCTTTTGTTGTGTTTGGTGAATATCTGTATCATAAGGATGAAGTCTATATCAGCCCGAATCAGCGTGATCAATTAAATCGTATTGTGCGTCAATCTACATTATCCCGCCGCCGTAGCGGTTCAGGTTTTGGTGGCGGATTCGGAGGCGGCTCATCAGGCGGAGGCTTTGGTGGTGGCGGTTTTGGCGGCGGTGGAGCCGGCGGAAGTTGGTAAATCCTACATAAATACTCAAGTTATAATTTGTGATGTTTTTAACTTATGTTAAAATGCCCGCTCGTTTTTTATGGGGAACATTATGGAAACTTTAGATAAAATTAAGAAACAAATCAGCGAAAATCCGATTTTAATTTATATGAAAGGATCGCCAAAACTGCCTTCTTGTGGTTTTTCTGCACGTGCGGTTGAAGCCTTAATAAACTGCAAAGTGCCTTTTGGTTATGTCGATATCTTACAACATCCTGATATTCGGGCAGCGTTGCCGAGTTATGCAAATTGGCCGACTTTCCCTCAATTATGGGTTGAAGGTGAATTGGTCGGCGGGTGCGATATTATTTTGGAAATGTATCAAGCCGGTGAATTGCAAACTCTGTTAAGCGAAGTCGCTGCCAAGCACCAAGCATAATGTATTTAGAGCTTAAACCCGCTTTTTGCGGGTTTTCTTTTGCTTGAATTTTGTGATTCGTTTTATCGTAAAGTGCTTGTATATTATAAAGCATTTGTATAGACTTCCACACAATTAGTCGGGGTGCCAACTTGTTTGGCTGAGAAATACCCGTGAACCTGAAACAGATAATGCTGGCGTAGGAAACTAATTCTTTTTCATTAGGCTGTTTCTTCACTTTTTATAAGGATGGCATTATGAAAAAAACACGCTTCATTTTATACGCAATCGCTTCAGCAATTGCTATGGTTTCGCCACCGTCGGCTAAGCCGATGTTCAAAAAACTGTTGTTTTTTGTAACCGCACTTTTTGTTTCATCTCCTTTTACTCAAGCTGCACCGCAACCTTTAACGGTCTATACTTATGATTCTTTCAGCGCTGATTGGAGTGCCGGCCCGAAAGTTAAAAATGGTTTTGAAAAACAATTCCCTCAGTGTCAATTAAATTATGTCGCTTTTGATAATAACGGTACTCTGTTTAATCGTGTACGTTTGGAAGGCAAGAAAATTAAAGCGGACATCGTTTTGGGGTTAGATAATCACCAAATTGATGAAGCGGAAAAACTCGCAATGTTTGAGCCGAATCAAGTTGATCTCAATAAACTTGCGTTGCCGTTAGAATGGGATAATCGTACTTTTTTACCTTTCGATTTTGCGAAATACGCTTTTATTTACGATAAAAATAAATTAACCAATCCGCCAAAAAGCCTGAAGGAATTGATTGAACGAAAAGATTTAAAAGTGTTATATCAAGATCCGCGCACCAGCAGTATCGGACGAGGTTTATTACTTTGGGTGAATACGCTTTATCCGCAAGCTGAAATTGAAAATATGTGGAAAGCGTTAGCTGAACATACGGTTACCGTAACGAAAGGTTGGACTGAAGCCTATGGTGCCTTTTTAAAAGGTGAGGGGGATTTGGTATTAAGCACCAACACTTCACCGATTTATCATCTTCTTTCCGAACAGAAAGAGAATTATATGGCGACTGATTTTGCAGAAGGTGGCGTGTTGCAAGTGGAAGTTGCGGCGAAAGTGGCGAATCGTAGTAATCGTTGTGCCGATCATTTCCTTGAATACTTGCTTTCACCGGAAGCGCAAGCCGATATAGCAAAAAATAACGTGATGTTACCGGTGATTAATACGGCGATTGAAAGCAATATCGATGCCCTAAAGGAGCATACTCAACATAGTGTTGTTCTGGATACATCAAAAGTAACCGGTGAACATTTAAAAAACTGGATTAATCAATGGCAAAAGGCACTTTCTAAATAATGAGTCGTATGGTGCCATTATTTTCTCATCCGCATTTTCGTCCCCGTCATTATATCGGCGGAAGTGCGGTCGTTTTTTTCATTGTTTTACTTTATGTGCTCTCTCTTTCATCAGTGTTTTCTGTAGGAGGAAGCTATACGTGGGAAAACTTTAAACAAGACAGTTATCTACATCAAATCATCACCTTTAGTTTTGAGCAGGCTTTTTTGTCGGCATTGCTTTCGGTGATGATTGGAACGTTATTTGGGCGTGCATTTTTTTATCAATCTTTTTGTGGCAAGCGGCTTATACAGCGTTTATTTTCTCTCACATTCGTATTGCCCGCATTATTGGCTATCTTCGGTTTACTTGGTATTTATGGTTCGGCTGGTTGGCTAAGTTTGCTTATGCAGAGTTTGGGAATCGACTGGAAACCGACAATCTACGGACTAAGCGGCATCTTGATTGCTCATCTTTTTTTTAATATTCCTCTCGCGGCAAGAATGACGGGGCAAGCCCTACAATCTATCCCTTCGGAACAACATCAGCTTGCCGCTCAATTAAATATTCGCGGTTGGCAATTTTTTCGTCTCATTGAATTACCTTATCTTAAAAATCAACTTTTACCTGCTTTTGTGTTGATTTTTATGTTGTGCTTTACCAGCTTCACGATTGTACTCGCACTTGGTGGCGGGCCACAAAATAGCACATTAGAAGTCGCCATTTATCAAGCGATTTTATTTGAATTTGATTTTCCGAAAGCCGCCTTGTTTGCCTTGATTCAATTTGTTTTTTGCTTTGTATTATTTACGATGTCGCAGTTTTTGGCAAAACCACCGGAAACCCACTTATCTCAGCGTTATATTTGGCTGGCTGCCCCTTCAAGTGCGGTCAAAATTTTTAATGTTTTTATTTTAATTAGCGTTTGCTTATTTATTTTTATGCCCTTGTTGAATATTATCGTTGAAGGATTGAACGCACGGCAATGGGGGCGTTTTTTACAAGACCCGCAGTTATGGAAAGCCTTAATGTATTCTCTTTCTATGGCACCGACTTCAGGCGTGCTGGCAATTACTTTTTCTTTTCTCTTATTACTGCTTTCACGCCAATTACAATGGCTCCATTTTCCTGTGTTTGCAACCTTTATTCAAACCGCCGGAATGATGATTTTAGCCATTCCTACATTGATTTTGGCGGTAGGGCTATTTTTGCTTTTACAAGATATTGATTTCACCAATGTACATTTATTTTTTATCGTCGTGCTTTGTAACGCCTTGGCGGCGATGCCTTTTGTTATCCGAATTTTAAATTCGCCGATGATGCAGGCGACGCAATATTATGAAAAACTATGCTTATCGCTTAATCTTAAAGGTTGGCAACGCTTTAAATTAATAGAATATCCGTTATTAAAGGCACCGTTAAAATATGCGTTTGCGCTGGCGACGACACTTTCGTTGGGGGATTTCACGGCAATTGCATTATTTGGTAGTCCGGATTTCACCTCGCTTCCTCATTTGCTTTATCAACAACTCGGGCAATATCGTAGCCAAGAAGCTGCAATTACCGCATTGATTTTGCTGGGTTTATGTATCGGATTATTTCTGTTTATCGAACACAATAAGGTGGACAATGATTAAATTAAAAAAGGTTAAATTTAATTATAAATCAATGCCGATGGCGTTTGATCTACATATTCGTGCGCAAGAAAAAATAGCAATTATTGGTGAAAGCGGCGCAGGAAAAAGCACTTTGTTAAATTTGATTGCCGGTTTTGACTGCGTAAATAGCGGGGAGATTTGGTTAAATAGTGAAAATCACACAAATACCGAACCTTATCAGAGACCTGTTTCTATGTTATTTCAAGAAAATAATTTATTTACCCATTTAACCGTGGCAGAAAATATTGCATTGGGTCTGAAATCGAATTTATCGCTTTCTTCTGAAGATAAAATGCGGATAGAACAAGCGGCAAGTGCGGTCAATTTACAAGATTTTTTAATGCGAAAACCGACCGCACTTTCAGGGGGGCAAAAACAGCGGGTTGCTCTGGCACGTTGTTTGTTACGTAATAAACCGATTTTATTATTAGATGAACCCTTTTCAGCACTTGATCCGCAATTACGTGTGGAAATGTTACGCTTAATAGATCGCTTATGCAGTGAAAAAATGCTAACTTTGCTGCTTGTTACGCATCAGCCGCAGGAATTGGAAGGCTATATTGATCGCCTTATTCATATTCACCAAGGACAAAATTTATAGGGAAAAGTATGACAACTAAACAAACCGTTCAATTAAATAGCATTACACCACATCCTTGCGTTGAGTATTGGTCCGTCTGCAAAGTTGAGGCATTATTTGAAACGCCCTTTTTGGAGTTGGTTTACCGAGCGGCACAGGTACATCGAGAGCATTTTAATCCGCAAGCGATTCAGCTTTCGACATTGATGTCGATTAAAACCGGCGGATGTCCGGAAGATTGCGGCTATTGTCCGCAATCGGCACGGTATCAAACCGGTGTGCAAAATCAGCAATTACTGAATGTTGATGAAATCGTGGAGAAAGCCAAAATTGCAAAATCTCGTGGGGCAGGACGTTTTTGTATGGGGGCGGCATGGCGAGGGCCTAAACCGAAGGATATGGCAAAAGTAACGGAAATTATTAAAGCCGTAAAAGATCTTGGGTTAGAAACTTGCGGCACTTTCGGATTATTGCAAGAGGGAATGGCGGAAGAATTAAGAGAGGCGGGATTAGATTACTATAATCATAACCTTGATACCGCACCGGAACATTATCATAAGATTATTGGTACACGCCGTTTCGATGATCGTTTAAGCACCTTAGGCAAGGTGCGTAAAGCCGGTTTGAAAGTGTGTTGTGGCGGCATCGTGGGAATGAATGAAACCCGTAAGGAACGCGCAGGTTTAATCGCAAGCCTTGCGAATTTGGATCCGCAGCCGGAATCCGTACCAATCAATCAGTTGGTGAAAGTAGAAGGTACACCGCTTGCCGAAGCGGTAGAATTGGATTGGACGGAATTTGTTCGTACCATTGCGGTGGCTCGTATCACAATGCCTCAAAGTTATGTTCGTTTGTCGGCAGGTCGTCAAGGTATGACGGAAGAAATGCAGGCAATGTGCTTTATGGCGGGAGCCAATTCGATTTTTTATGGCGATAAGTTGCTCATTACGGGAAATCCTGAAGAAGACGGCGACCAAATTCTTATGGCAAAACTTGATTTAGAGCCGGAAACGGAAGAAAATCGAAAACCGCTTGAGCGTTAATAAGGGAAAGAAAGTAAAGCGGTATTATGTAGCACTTGCACAAATCATCGTAGGGTATCATTAGGCGAAGCCGTAACGCACCATATAGAGGGGGGTAATGATGAAATGGTGCGTTACGCAAAGCTTAACGCACCCTACTTCCAATAAACATTGATCATAAAATTCTCTTTGTGCGACTGCTACATAATACCGAAGTAAAGAAAAAGTGCGGTAAATTTCACCGCACTTTTTTCTCGCTGTAAGTTAGCCTTTATTTCTGTTCTCAAATTCGGTTAGGGCTTCATCAAATTGTTCCGCTACTGTCGGGTGAACTTGGGCGAATATTGATGAGGTTATCGTGATGAACGAGCAGACTAAGAAACCTGGAATGATTTCATAAAGGTGGGATAAATCTTCCCAGCCTAGGTATTTCATTAACGGGCTCCAAGCGACCACCGTTACCGCACCTGATAACATTCCCCATAATGCCGCTTTAGAGCTGATGTTACGATTAAAGAGGGAGAGAATGACGACAGGGCCGAATGCCGCACCGAAACCTGCCCAAGCATAGGATACCAAGCCCATCACTTTAGAATTTGGATCTTGTGCAATGATGATGGCAACGATGGCGATCAATAACACCATTAAACGCCCAACCCACACTAATTCTTTGCTTGAAGCGTTTTTGCGGAAAAAGCCTTTGTAAAAATCTTCCGTAATTGCAGCAGAACACATTAATAATTGCGCTGATAACGTACTCATCACCGCCGCTAAAATGGCTGATAACACTATACCGACAATCCAAGGATTAAACATCACTTTAGAGAGTTCAATAAAGATGGATTCCGCATTATCAAGCGGAATATTTTTGTGGGTGAAATAACCTAATCCGAAATAACCGACAGCTACTGCTCCACCTAGGCAGAGTAACATCCAAGTAATGCCGATGGTGCGGGCTTTATCAAGGGATTGAACGGAATCTGCCGCCATAAAACGCGCCAAGATATGAGGTTGCCCAAAATAACCTAATCCCCAAGCGAGGGCGGAGATTACGCCGATACCGGATACGTTATGCAACCAGTTGCTATATGGAATGTTAGTTACCGCTGATTTTGCCGCTAAAGCCGTATTGATTTCATCCCAGCCGATATTCACTAACGCCATAATCGGCGCAAGAAGTAAGGCAAAAATCATTAACGAAGCCTGAATGGTATCACTCCACGAAACCGCTAAATAACCACCGATAAAGGTATAAGTGATGGTAGCAATTGCACCGAGCCAAAGAGCGGTGTAGTAATCTAATCCTAATAAACTTTGGAACAATTTAGCACCGGCAACGACACCTGATGCGCAGTAAATAGTGAAAAAGAATAAAATTATGGAGGAAGAAATAATTTTTAACGCTTTTTTCTGACGTGGAAAACGCTGAGCAAAAAATTCAGGCAATGTGAGCGCATTACTGTATTTTTCGGTAAAAATACGTAAGCGACCCGCCACGATTTTGTAGTTCATAAAGGCACCGATGGTCAACCCCACGGCAATCCAGGCTTCAGACAAACCCGAAAGGAAAATTGCCCCCGGTAAACCCATTAAAAGCCAACCGGACATATCCGAAGCTCCGGCAGACATTGCGGTGACAAAACTCCCCATTTTTCGACCACCTAAAATATAGTCGTCAAAGTTTTGAGTTGAGCGATAGGCGTACAATCCGATCCCTAAAATGATTAATAAATACAAACCAAATGTGATGTAAATTTGCATAGTTTTACTCCTATTTTTGAAGTGTTTGTGCTCCCACCATTTACGGAGGAAGTTGTCGCAAAGCGACTGAAGGAAATGCAACAAGCACAGCATAGCGGAAATGATTTGATTTTTAGGGGAGATCACGCCGGTCTACAAAATATCTCTTATTGAGATTATAGTTCAGCACCAACAGGTGGTGTGATCCCCCTAGTTTTCATTCAAGAATGATATACCGTGCAACCGCTACATAACAGAGAAAACGATTAGAAAAATGACCGCTCTTTTCCCTCCGCCTTAATTAAATAGGGGAGGGAATATATAGAGGGTAATGCTAATGTTCTTCTGATGCCATTAACGATGTATTTCCGCCGGCAGCAGTCGTATTATAGCTGCGAGAGAATTCATCGTATAACGGCAGTAAATCTTGTGTCATTTGCCAATCGAAACATTTAAAAATCGCTTTGCTGTTTTCTGCAAGCCATTGGCGTTGAGCCTTTTCAAGTGCGGTCAAATAGATACCTTTTTGACAATGCCCTAATTGAGTATCTACACGAACTCCGACTTTGTTGGTTTTGGCAAGCGGGTGGCTAGGTTCAACTAATATGGTAAAGCCGGCATTAAGTAGTTTATCTGCTGCCGATTGCGCTTTTTCTAAATCACCGTTTAAAATTGCGACTTCGCACGGTAGGTATGCCAAACTGTTATGTTCTCCGGTGATGCTTTCTAGCACCGGTTTGGTGTTAGCTAGTGTGTGTTCGTCACCGAATTGACTATAATAGCGTGGAGTGCGGGTTAATCGTTGGAGATAGAACTCTCCGCCGGCTTTAGGGCCTGTGCCGGATAAACCGTGTCCTCCGAAAGGTTGTACTCCAACAACGGCACCCACGATATTACGATTAATATAGAAGTTACCGCAATTGAGATGTTTTTCCACCAAGTCCATTTGTTTGCGAATGCGGCTGTGGCAACCGCCCGTTAAGGCATAACCTTTTTCGTTTACGCTTTCGAGTACTTTTACTAAATCATCTTTGTGATAGCGGATAATGTGTAGAATCGGACCAAATACTTCGCGTTTAACTTGATTCAAGTTATCTAATAAGTAGATGGATGGCGCAATAAAATGACCACCCTCCGGTACGGATAATTCGGTGTAAGCACGCGCTACTTTACGCATATTAGCTTGGTGATTAAGTAAGTTCTGTTTAGCTTCATCATCAATTACCGGCCCAACATCGGTTTCGAGTAAACGCGGATCGCCAATGCTGAGCTCTTTCATTGCTTCGCTGAGCATTTTGTAATATTGCTCTGCAACTTCTTCTTGCAACAATAAAATGCGAAGGGCGGAGCAGCGTTGACCGGCGGAATCAAATGCAGAACTTAAAACGTCCGCCGCCACTTGTTCAGGTAAGGCGGAGGTATCGACGACCAATACATTTTGACCGCCTGTTTCTGCAATAAGAATCGGATCATTATCTGCTGTCGCCAAACGTTTTTCGATAAGTTTTGCCACTTCAGTTGAGCCTGTGAATACAACACCGTCAAAAGGTTGTTGTACCAATGCAGCACCGAGATCGCCTGCACCTAGCACCAATTGTAAGGTTTCTATCGGCACGCCTGCTTGATGGAGTAATTTCACGGCGGCGTAAGCAATCAGTGAAGTTTGTTCTGCAGGTTTTGCGATCACCGCATTACCCGCTGCAAGAGAAGCGGCAATTTGTCCTGTAAAGATGGCGAGAGGGAAGTTCCAAGGAGAAATGCAAAGTACTTTTCCACGAGCTTCGCCAAGTTGGTTATGTGCGCTTAAATATTCAAGTTGGTTAGCATAATAGCGGAGGAAATCAACCGCTTCACGCAACTCTGCAATGGCATTTGGTAAGGTTTTGCCGGCTTCGACAATAGCAAGTTTCATTAATAAGCCGTGATGCTCTTCATAGAGATCCGCCGCTTTGCGTAAAACGTTGGCTTTTTTGACCGCACTTTGTTCATTCCAAACTTGATTACTCGCTCTATTGAAAACAGTTTCCGCCGTCGTTACATCCAAGAAGCGTACTTCACCGATTGTTTCAGTTAATTTTGCAGGATTTTTTACCGTATGTGCGGTGTGCTGTGTCAAATTATCTAGTGCCGTTAAAGATTCGCCATTGGCGATTTGGGCTTCGTTTAAAGCTTTTTCAAGATTTGCAAGTACAAATTCGTTAGTTAAATCAAAACCTGCGGAATTACGGCGATCCGCAAAGAGCTCTAGAGGCTTACGGACTAATTTATTCGGTTCACCGTGGGATTTTTCATAAAGTTTCCATGGTGGAGTTACGAGTTGTGAAACAGGAATAGTTTCATCTACTAATTGATGTACGAAAGAAGAATTCGCCCCATTTTCCAGTAAGCGACGAACAAGATAGGCGAGCAATGTTTCATGAGTACCGACCGGAGCATATACACGAACCTGACGATCAAAATTATCTTTGCCTACAATGTTGTCATAAAGGTTTTCGCCCATACCGTGTAAGCATTGAAACTCAAATTCTTTTCCTTGCCCTAATTCGTAAACGGTGCACATAGTGAGGATATTGTGAGTTGCAAATTGCGGATAGATGACATCTTGTGCATCAAGAAGTTTTTTGGCACAAGCAATGTAGGCAATGTCAGTATGATTTTTACGCGTATAAAGCGGGAAATCTTCAAGTCCATCGGTTTGCGCCCATTTGATTTCGCTATCCCAATATGCGCCTTTCACTAAACGGATCATCAAATAGCCTTGTTTTTCACGGGCAAGATTGATTAAGTAATCCAACACGTACGGACAGCGTTTGGAGTAGGATTGCACAACAAAGCCAATTCCTTTGTAGCCTTTGAGCTCCGGTTCATCAAGTAATTTTTCCAGTAAATCAAGGGATAGTTCTAAGCGATTGGATTCTTCCGCATCAATATTTACACTGATGTTGTATTTTTGGGCGAGTAAGAAAAGTTGTTTTATGCGCGGGTAAAGCTCGTTCATTGTACGATCGTATTTTGCACGGCTATATTTGGGATGAATTGCAGAGAGTTTTACTGAAACGCTATTACCGTTATAGATGGTTCGCCCTATTGCATTTTTACCTACCTCTTCAATGGCATGCAAATAGTCATTGAAATAACGATCGGCATCAGTCTCTGTCATTGCGGCTTCGCCTAACATATCAAAAGAGAACGTAAACCCTTTTTTATAGCGTGGATTAACGTGTTGTAAGGCTTCTTGCATTGTTACGCCAGCCACAAATTGTTTACCCATAATGCGCATCGATTTAACCATTGCTTGGCGCATTGCCGGTGCTGCGAGACGGGCAAAAAGACCTTTTAAGCTGCCGGAGAGTTGTTCTTCCGTAAGGGTTTCACTCACTTTTTTACCAAAAACCAAACCATAGCTGGCGGCATTGATGAAAAAAGATTTTGAATTGCCAAGGTGAGATTGCCAGTTGCCGTCTTGTAATTTTTCGTAGATAAGCTCATCACGGGTTTTGGCATCCGGAATACGTAATAATGCTTCTGCCAAACACATTAGTGCCACACCTTCCTCCGAACTTAATGAAAATTCTTCCATCAATGCATCGGCACCGTATTGTTTTTGCTTGATATGGCGAAGTTTATTGATAAGTCTGGTTGCATTTTCTGTAATACGTTTTTCTTGTTCTTCCGTGAAATTGAGCGTTGCCATCAAGCGATTAACCGCTGTTTTTTCATCAAGGCGATAATTCTCGGTAATGATTTGACGTTCAGGACGATAAGTTTTGGAAAGTGAAATAGACATTTGATAACCTCTTTCTCGGATACTTATGTTACAAAATTGTGAATAAAATTAAGTCTATTTTGATAAGAAGTAAATAAAGATTTATTAAATTTGTGAGTAATATCACAGAAAATATGGATAAATTAGAAGGCGTTAGCGAAAGAAGAGGATAAATAAAAAAATCCTCTCATTTAGGAAACAAGAGGATTTTTAAATTATTAAAGATGTTGACTAATAAAAGCCGCTAATTGAGTTTTCGGCAATGCACCTACTTGTGTACCAACTACTTCCCCGTTTTTAATCAGAAGTAATGTCGGGATACTGCGTACACCATATTGCGCTGCTACCGTTTGGTTTTCATCTACGTTGATTTTTACGATTTTTGCTTTACCGTCAAATTCCGGGGCAAGCTCATCTAATAGCGGACCAACCATTTTGCAAGGACCGCACCATGGTGCCCAAAAATCGACTAATACAGGGAGATCCGAACGTAATACGTCAGCTTCGAATGTTGCATCGGTGGTATGTAATACTTGACTCATTTTTATTTCCTTTATTTGTGAATGTTGCCTTTATATAAAGGCATTTAGTTAAATTACAAGTGCGGTCAGAATAGCACGAGTTATTTAAAAGTACAGTTATTGATTTAATTGTTAAAAGTAAAAGGGTAAAACATCTACCCGTAAGATTTAGAAACTTATTTTAAATTAGCAAAGGCTTGGAGTAAGTCTGCTTTAATGTCTTCCACATCTTCAATCCCTACAGAAAAACGCAGCAAGGTATTTGTGATACCACGTGCCACGCGTTCAGCCTCCGGAATATCCATATGCGTTTGTGTTGCCGGATAAGTGATAAAACTTTCTGTACCACCAAGGCTTTCTGCAAAGGTAATAAGTTTTATCGATTTCAAGAAAGTGTTTATCCAAGCTTCATCTTTTAAACGGAAAGAAAGCATTCCTCCTTTATTCGGATAAAGCACAGAATCTACTTGCGGTTGTGCTTTTAAAAATTCGGCAATCGTTTTTGCGTTTTCTTGATGGCGTTTCATACGTAAAGAAAGGGTTTTCATACCACGGACGGTTAGCCAAGAATCAAACGGGGAAAGCACCGCTCCCGCGCCATTTTGAATGTAAGCGATGCGATCGCAAAGTTCTTGACCTTTTGCCACAATCAATCCGACTAACGCATCATTATGACCGGCGATATATTTTGTACCGCTGTGAATAACAATATCGGCACCTAAATCTAACGGACGGGAAAGTACGGGAGTTAAGAAAGTATTATCAACGATTAACATTAAATGATGTTTTTTCGCCAATTTAGCGATTTCAGCAACATCGCATTCTTCCATTAATGGATTAGAGGGAGTTTCAATAAAAATCGCTTTAGTGTTTGGAGTAATTGCCGCCTCAATATCAGCGACAGAGGCTGTATTGACATAAACAGGTTTCACACTATTGTTATTTTTATAAGAAAAATCCAAAAGACGGTAAGTACCGCCATATACATCGCTTGAAACGACCCATTCATCCGGTGAAGTGAAAAGAGTCATTAATACTTGAATTGCAGCCATACCGGATGAAAATGCAAAACCACGCTCACCGTTTTCTAATTGTGCGATGGTGTCTTCTAACACCGAACGGGTTGGATTTTTCGTACGGGTGTAATCAAACCCCGTGCTTTCCCCAATACCGTGGTGCCCATAAGCCGTAGAAAGAAAAATCGGCGTTGATACCGCCCCGGTACGCTCATCACTGCGATTACCGGCTTGAGCAAGTAGGGTGTCGATTGCATATTGTTGTGTTGTCATAATGGCCTCTAAAAATAACGAAAAAAGTGACCGCACTTTTTATTTGAAGAATGCCGAACATTTTGGCATAAAGCCCAAATTGATAAAAGAAGAAATTAAAAAATAGAAAGAAATTTCATTTTCTCGTCATTTATTGCCAATAATTTAGACGAAATGCAGTTTTTTTAAACGGTTAATATTTTTTTTTTAAATCTGCGATTGACAGCTTTTCAAATTTCCGTAAAATGCGCACCACTAACAGCAAATGCGGGAATAGCTCAGTTGGTAGAGCACGACCTTGCCAAGGTCGGGGTCGCGAGTTCGAGCCTCGTTTCCCGCTCCAATACGGCGTGTTAGCAAAGCGGTTATGCACTGGATTGCAAATCCATGTAGCTCGGTTCGACTCCGGGACACGCCTCCATAATACGTTGTAAGTTAGTCTATGTGCCCGAGTGGTGGAATCGGTAGACACAAGGGATTTAAAATCCCTCGCCTTTCGAGGCGTGCCAGTTCAAGTCTGGCTTCGGGCACCATTTTATAAAACCCCGTTTTTATAAAAAACTCCTTTAAAATCCTATACTTGGGTCGTTAGCTCAGTCGGTAGAGCAGCGGACTTTTAATCCGTTGGTCGAAGGTTCGAATCCTTCACGACCCACCAATATCGAATTCTCTAAGGCTGTAAGTTATCCTTTCAAATTCAATAGCTTACGGCTTTTTTCTTATCTACTATGCCCTAGATTTGTCAGTACAGATAAAGGAAGGATAAATTCTTAGTATACTCAAAAAGGAAGTCGTTCGACTTCCTTTCTAGTGATTTAATTATTTCTGGCGCATTGCCGGGAATAAAATGACATCTCGAATAGAGGGGGCATTTGCAAATAACATCGCGAGGCGATCGATGCCTAATCCTTCTCCGGCGGTTGGAGGCAAACCGTGTTCAAGGGCAACTACAAAGTCTTCATCTTTAAACATCGCTTCATCATCACCGGCTTCTTTTGCGGCAACCTGTGCATCAAAACGTTCGTTTTGATCTTCGGCATCGTTGAGCTCTGAGAAACCGTTACCGATTTCACGCCCACCAATGAACAATTCAAAACGATCCGTTACGTCAGGGTTTTCATCATTACGGCGTGCTAATGGCGAAATCTCTGCGGGATGAGCCATTAAGAATGTAGGTTGAATTAAGTGATGTTCCGCCACTTCTTCAAAAATTGCATTCACAATACCACCCAATCCCCAAGATTTTTGTACTTCAATACCTAAGCGTTCAGCCGTAGCTTTTGCGCGATCAAAATCGTATAAATCTTCTTTTACGATACCTTTATCTGCACCGTATTTGATGGTTGCATCGTGTAAAGTGATACGTTCAAAGGGTTTACCGAAATCAAATTCGTACTCACCATATTTCACGATCGTTGTGCCAAGGATATCAAGTGCAAGCTTACGTAATAATTCTTCCGTGTTATCCATTAAATCGTGATAATCTGCGTATGCTTGGTAGTATTCAAGCATAGTAAATTCAGGATTGTGTCGAACCGACACGCCTTCATTACGGAAGTTGCGATTTAATTCGAATACACGTTCAAAACCGCCGACAACCAAGCGTTTTAAGTAAAGTTCAGGGGCGATACGTAAATACATATCTACATCAAGTGCATTATGGTGAGTGATGAAAGGACGGGCTGAGGCACCACCGGGGATCACTTGTAACATCGGCGTTTCCACTTCCATAAAGCCTTTGGAAATGAAATATTCACGAATACCTGCTACGACTTTAGATCGAATAATAAAAGTACGGCGGGATTCTTCGTTAGAAATTAAATCCAAATAGCGTTGGCGATAGCGTACTTCTTGATCGGTCAAACCATGGAATTTATTCGGTAATGGACGAAGTGCTTTGGTTAAAAGTTGAACTTCAGTGGTTTTTATAGTGAGTTCATTGGTTTTGGTTTTGAAAAGCGTACCTTTTACCCCGATAATATCGCCGAGATCCCAATGACTTACATCCTCTTTATAAATACCTTCAGGCAGATTATCACGTGCGATATAAAGTTGGATTTTGCCACTCATATCTTGAATTGTGATAAAGGTTGCTTTACCCATTACTCGGCGTGTCATAATACGGCCTGCCACCAACACTTCAATCGCTTTTTCTTTTAATGCCTCGCCTTCCTCAGAATCGTATTTATCGTGTAAATCTTGAGCAAGCGCATTACGGCGGAATTTATTCGGAAAAGCATTACCTTTTGCTCGTAATGCACTAAGTTTTTCACGGCGAACAAGCATTTCGCCATTGAGATCCAGTTCTTTTACTTCTTGTTCTGACATTTTGTTACCTTCATTTTGACTTTAAAATCTATTAAAAAATGACCGCACTTTGTGATCATTTTATTCGGAGGAATGTGAAATGCTATTTCACACATTTGTAATATTACAAACCGGCTTTTAAACTCGCTTCAATAAAGCGATCTAAATCACCGTCCAATACTGCTTGAGTATTACGATTTTCTACGCCGGTGCGTAAATCTTTAATACGTGAGTCATCCAACACATAGGAACGAATTTGGCTGCCCCAACCAATATCGGATTTATTTTCTTCCATGGCTTGCTTATCGGCATTTTTCTTTTGTAATTCCAATTCATACAATTTTGCTTTTAATTGCTTCATTGCTTGATCTTTATTTTTGTGTTGGGAACGATCGTTTTGACATTGTACGACAATGCCACTAGGAATATGGGTAATCCGAACGGCACTTTCCGTTTTATTGACGTGCTGACCGCCGGCACCGGAGGCGCGATAAACATCAATTCGTAAATCTGCCGGATTGATTTCAATATCAATATCGTCATCAATTTCAGGATAAACAAAGGCGGCGCTGAAAGAAGTGTGGCGACGGTTATTGGAATCAAAAGGGCTTTTACGTACTAAACGATGAATGCCGGTTTCCGTACGCAACCAACCGAAGGCATATTCTCCGCTGACTTTGATGGTAGCTGATTTCAAGCCGGCTACATCACCGTCCGAAACTTCCATTAATTCGGTTTTGAAACCTTTACCTTCAGCCCAGCGCAAGTACATTCGCAACAGCATTTCCGTCCAATCTTGTGCTTCCGTACCACCGGAGCCGGCTTGTAAATCGACATAGCAGTCAGCACTATCGTGTTCTCCGCTGAACATTCGGCGAAACTCTAGCTTTTCAAGCTGTTGTTCAAGTTCTTCCAATTCTGCTACGGCTTCATTAAAGGTTTCTTCATCTTCGGCTTCAACTGCGAGTTCTAACAACCCGTCAACGTCTTCTAAACCTTGTTCAAGGGATTTGATGGTATTAACAACTTGTTCAAGAGAGACGCGTTCTTTACCTAAGGCTTGCGCTTTCTCCGGATCATTCCATACATCCGGTTGTTCTAATTCGGCATTAACTTCTTCTAAGCGCTCAACTTTGGCTTCAAAGTCAAAGATACCCCCGAAGCACGAAAGTGCGGTCGGAAAGGTCGGTGATTTTATTTTTTATGGGATTAATTTCAAACATAAATAGAAATGTAATATTACAAAATGTTATAAGTAGCAGGATTATAAGCTATTTTCTAATTTTTGGGTAGTTGGGCTTGCGCAAATTTGCAATCTCTTTATAATTCCAAGCTTTGTTAATTAGGCAAATTTAGGAACAAAAATGAAGAAAATTTTAACCGCACTTTTATGTGTCGTTTCAGTTAACGCAATGGCGGATGATGTCGCTATCAAGAACAGGCTGCAAGCTCTTGGTGCGAAAAATATAGAAGTAAAAAACGCTCCGATTTCAGGGATTAAAACCGCAGTAACCGATGAGGGGATTATTTATGTGACTGAAGATGGTAAATATGCTTTTCAAGGTAAACTTTATGAATTAACCGATAAAGGGCCTGTGGACGTTGCCGGTAAGTTATTGATGGACAAACTTAATTCATACAAAAATGAAATGATTGTTTATCCGGCAAAAAATGAAAAGCATGTCGTGACCGTTTTTATGGATATCACTTGCCATTATTGCCATTTGTTACATAAACAGTTGAAAGAATATAATGATCTTGGCATTACCGTGCGTTATTTAGCTTTTCCTCGAGGCGGTATGAAAACGGAAACGGCAAAACAGATGGAAGCGATTTGGACGGCGAAAGATCCGGTTTTCGCTTTAAATGAAGCGGAAAAAGGCAATCTACCTAAAGAAGTAAAAACACCGAGTATGGTGAAAAAGCATTACGAATTGGGTATTCAATTCGGTGTAAACGGTACGCCGAGCATTATTACTTCAAGCGGTGAACTCATCGGCGGGTATCTGAAACCGGCGGATTTATTGGCCGCACTGGAAGAATAGTATTTAAAGTGGGCTTATTGTCCACTGTTTTTACGATATTATGTAGCCCGTTGTATAAAATATTATTTTTGAATAAAGGTAGGACGTCATGCTTGGCGTCCGAGTTTTCTATTTAGTTATTAATTGTTGTGAACAAACTCATCAAACGTCGTGAAATTCCAACAGGAAATTCTGTTTCAGAAAATCCGCTGTTGGATAGACTTTATCGCGCACGCCATATCAAAAACACGCAAGAATTAGACCGCACTTTAAAATCAATGCTGAACCCGGCTCGCTTATACGGTATTGCTCAAGCCGTAGAGTTACTGGTATCGGCTTATCAGCAGCAACAAAAAATCGTGATTGTCGGTGATTTTGATGCGGATGGCGCAACAAGTACGGCATTGAGTGTGCTTGCTCTCCGTCAGTTGGGTTTTACCGATGTTGATTATCTTGTGCCTAATCGTTTTGAGCAAGGCTATGGTTTAAGTGTTTCCGTAGCGGAAATGGCGATTGAAAAAGGCGTTCAGTTGTTGATGACGGTGGATAACGGCGTTTCCTCTTTTGAGGGAATCGAATTTTTAAAGGCGCAAGGCGTACAGGTTTTGGTTACCGATCACCATTTACCTTCGGACATTTTGCCGCCAGCCGATGCGATTGTGAATCCGAATTTAAGTCAATGCGATTTCCCTTCAAAATCCTTGGCGGGCGTAGGGGTTGCCTTTTATCTTATGCTTGCCGTGCGGGCTAAATTCCGAGAGAACGGCATTTTTACGGAGAAAAACCAACCCAATTTTACCGAATTGCTTGATCTTGTCGCACTTGGCACAATTGCTGATGTCGTGCCACTCGATCAAAATAATCGCATTTTGGCGCATCAGGGCTTGATGCGTATCCGTGCCAAACATTGTCGCCCGGGAATTATCGCTTTAGCGGAAGTGGCAAATCGTGATATTGAACAATGTTCAGCCGGGGATCTCGGTTTTTCTATTGCTCCCCGTTTAAATGCGGCAGGGCGATTGGATAATATGTCCCTTGGTGTGGAACTATTACTCGCCGAAAATATGCAAAAGGCACGTGAATTGGCTTTAGATCTTGATCAGTTAAATCAAACCCGTAAAGAAATTGAAGCGGGAATGAAACTTGAGGCCTTAGAAATTTGCCGAAATTTGACCGCACTTTTCAAAGAATTACCCATCGGCATTGCGCTTTATCAGGCGGATTGGCATCAAGGCGTATTGGGAATTGTTTCCTCTCGAATTAAAGATCAATATCATCGACCTGTCATTGCTTTTGCACAAGATGAAGCGGGTGTGCTAAAAGGTTCGGCACGTTCTATTGAAGGTTTACACATTCGGGATCTACTGGAAAGAATCCATTCTCAATATCCTGATATGATCCTAAAATTTGGCGGTCACGCAATGGCAGCCGGATTGAGCATTCGTGAAGAATGCTTTGGGGAATTTCAGCAAATTTTTAATCAAACCGTTACAAACTGGTTGGACGAAGAACGTTTACAAGGGGTGATCTGGACTGACGGCGAGCTGAAATCAAGTGAGTTTACACTTGATACGGCTGAACAATTAAGAGCGGCAGGACCTTGGGGACAAGGATTCCCCGAACCTTCTTTTGACGGTGAATTTAAAATTTTAGAGCAGCGAGTCGTGGGGGCAAACCGCAATCATCTAAAAATGTTGGTCGAGCCGAAGTCGGGAGGTGTGCTTTTAGATGCTATTGCCTTTAATATTGATACTCGACGCTATCCGGATTTATCCATAAAACAGGCACGTTTAGCTTACAAGCTGGATATAAATGAGTTTCGTGGTAATCGTTACATACAGTTATTGATAGATTATATTGAACCCATTGATGAATAAAATAAAACGGCGATGGCATTATTTAGCTTTGTTTAGTATGACACAATTTGCCTTTGCCGAACCGAACCAAAAAGATTTTTCCGTTCAAAATCAACCTTATTTACCTTCTGTAGATACGTTAAGATTTGAGGACGGACGGGATTATTTTTCTTATCAGGAACCCATCAAACAACCTTTACGGGCGGACAAAAAAATTCGTATTCAATTCTTTTTTGATTATGATTGTCGAGTCTGTTCGTCTGCACTGGATATTTTGGAACTTTATGCTCAGATACGCCCTAATAAAATTGCCTTGGAACAATATCCTGTCGCTACGGCAGAAAGCCAATTTAGTGCAAGGGTATTTTATACTTTAAAAATGCTAAAAGCAGATGAGATGTCAAGTGTGCTGTTATTTGAGTCTTCGGAAAAATCTCGCTACGAAGAATTGGCTTCTTCCGCTAAAATTCTAAAATGGGCGGAAAAAAAGGGGCTTGATAAGCATACCTTTTCGCAAATAAAAAATTCGGATTCAGTGAAAGAGCAGGTGCAAGATGCCGTTGAATTAACGGAGGAATATGGGGTATTTACTTATCCTTATGTTGTTATTGGCGGTAAATATGTGCTTACTGCCAGCACACTTTATAATGATGATTATGCCGTAGCGGTATTGGATTATTTAGTCGATAAATTAGAAAGGGAGCGTAAAAAATGAAAATCGGTATTGTCGGCGCAATGGCGCAAGAAGTTGAAATTTTAGCCGGATTAATGGAAGATAAAACGGAAACTCGGGTTGCAAGTGCGGTCATTTTTGAAGGTAAAATTAATGGTAAAGATGTCGCCTTATTACAATCGGGCATTGGTAAAGTGGCGGCAGCCCTAGGTACAACCGCCTTATTGCAACTCGCAAAACCGGATATGGTGATAAATACCGGTTCTGCAGGGGGAGTAGCAAAAGGGCTAAAAGTCGGCGATATCGTTATTTCTGATGAAACCCGCTATCATGATGCGGATGTCACGGCATTCGGTTATGAAAAAGGTCAACTTCCTGCTAATCCTGCGGCATTTTTATCGGATAAAAAATTGGCGGATTTAGCGCAAGAAATTGCGCAAGCACAAGGACAATCGGTAAAACGAGGTTTGATTTGTTCCGGTGATAGTTTTATCAATAGCGAAGAAAAAATCGAAGGTATTAAACTTAATTTTCCGGATGTAGTGGGCGTAGAAATGGAAGCAACCGCTATTGCGCAAGTATGCTACGCTTTTAATGTGCCGTTTGTGGTAGTTCGAGCTATTTCTGATGCCGGAGATGGTGAGGCCGGTATGTCTTTTGACGAGTTTTTACCATTGGCGGCGAAACAGTCTTCGACATTAGTATTGGGCATGTTGGATAGATTGTAGTTAATCGTTTATCAGGAGCAATGAGATGGGAATGATCATTACCGTTGATGGCCCGAGTGGTGCAGGTAAAGGCACGCTGTGTTATGCTTTAGCTGAAAAACTCGGATATGCCTTACTGGATAGTGGAGCAATCTATCGTGTCACGGCGTTAGCAGCGTTGAAAAGTGCGGTCGATTTATCGGATGAATTGGCGTTAGCAGAATTGGCGCGTAGTTTAGATATTCAATTTATACCGGAAGATGGTGAAGTGAAAATTGTGTTGAATGGTGAGGATGTAAGCCGGTTAATTCGTACTCAGGAAGTGGCGGATGCAGCGTCAAAAGTTGCAGTTTTTCCGCAAGTTCGTGCCGCTTTATTGCAACTTCAACAAAATTTCGCCAAAAATGACGGACTGATTGCAGACGGGCGGGATATGGGAACAGTGGTGTTTCCGAATGCGCAAGTGAAGTTATTTTTAGATGCTAGCGCGGAAGAACGTGCAAAAAGACGTTATAAACAGTTGCAAAATAACGGAATTAGTGGTAACTTTGCGCAGATTTTAGCCGAGATACAGGAACGCGATTTTCGGGATAGAAACCGTGAAGTTGCGCCTCTTAAACCGGCTGAAGATGCGTTGTTATTGGACAGCACAACATTGAGTATTGATGAAGTCATTGCTCAAGCGTTGAATTATATTCGGCAGCGTACAAACAGTTAGTTTTCGGTTTGTTCAAGGATGAATAAACATTTATTACCAACCCCACATATTATGGATAAAATGTGGATGTTATTAACTTTTAAAGAAGATTATTTATATGTCAGAATCTTTTGCTCAACTTTTTGAAGAATCATTAAAAGGTCTTGAAACTCGTCAAGGTTCAATCGTTAGCGGTACTGTAGTAGCTATCCAAAAAGGTTTCGTACTCGTTGATGCCGGTTTAAAATCCGAATCTGCAATTCCGGTTGCTGAATTTTTAAATGCACAAGGTGAACTTGAAATTCAAGTTGGCGACACTGTGAATGTGGCATTAGACGCAGTTGAAGATGGTTTCGGCGAAACTAAACTTTCTCGTGAGAAAGCGGTTCGTCACGAATCTTGGATCGAATTAGAAAAAGCTTACGAAGATAAAGCGACCGTTATCGGTTTAGTCAACGGCAAAGTGAAAGGTGGTTTCACAGTTGAGTTAAACGGTGTTCGTGCATTCTTACCGGGTTCTTTAGTAGATACTCGTCCGGCTCGTGACGCAGATCATTTATTAGGTAAAGAACTAGAATTTAAAGTAATTAAATTAGATCAAAAACGTAACAATGTGGTTGTTTCCCGTCGTGCGGTGATTGAGTCTGAAAATAGCCAAGAACGTGAACAAGTGTTAGAAAACCTTGTTGAAGGTTCAGAAGTTAAAGGTATCGTTAAAAACTTAACCGATTACGGTGCATTCGTAGATTTAGGTGGGGTTGACGGTTTATTACACATTACTGATATGGCTTGGAAACGTGTTAAACATCCAAGCGAAATCGTAAATGTAGGTGATGAAGTAACAGTTAAAGTATTAAAATTCGACAAAGATCGTACCCGTGTATCTTTAGGTTTAAAACAATTAGGTCAAGATCCTTGGGCTGCAATCGCTGAAAATCATCCTGTAAATAGCAAATTAACCGGTAAAGTAACTAACTTAACCGACTACGGTTGTTTCGTCGAAATTTTAGATGGTGTTGAAGGTTTGGTTCACGTTTCTGAAATGGATTGGACTAATAAAAATATCCACCCGTCCAAAGTGGTTAGTTTAGGTGATACCGTTGAAGTTATGGTATTAGAAATTGATGAAGAACGTCGTCGTATTTCTTTAGGTTTAAAACAGTGCAAACCTAACCCTTGGACTCAGTTCGCTGAAACTCACAACAAAGGTGATAAAGTAACAGGTAAGATCAAATCTATCACTGATTTCGGTATCTTCATCGGTCTTGAAGGTGGTATTGACGGTTTAGTACATTTATCTGATATTTCTTGGAATGTGTCAGGTGAAGAAGCGGTTCGTAACTATAAAAAAGGTGATGAAGTTTCTGCTGTAGTGTTAGCGGTAGATGCCGTTAAAGAACGTATTTCTTTAGGTATTAAACAACTTGAAGAAGATCCGTTTAATAACTTCATTTCAATCAACAAAAAAGGTGCGGTTGTTTCTGCAACTGTAGTTGAAGTAGATGCAAAAGGTGCTAAAGTTGAATTAATCGGTGGTGCTGAGGGTTACATTCGTACGTCTGACTTAACAAACGAAGTTGCAGTAGGCGATGTAGTGGAAGCTAAGTACACTGGTGTAGACCGTAAAGCCCGTATCGTTCATTTATCTGTAAAAGCGAAAGATCAAGCTGAAGAAGCGGCTGCAGTAGCAAGTGTGAATAACAAACAAGAAGAAGTTGCTATTCCAAATGCTATGGCTGAAGCATTCAAAGCAGCTAAAGGTGAATAATTAATTTATTCGGTAAGGCTGGGTAAATCCCAGCCTTTTTTTTAAAAGGGCTATTAATAATTTATCGTTGTAAAATAATGAATTATTAATAGGTCTTATTGTCGTAAGTGAACACATTGATAGGATAACAAAGGAGAAATACGATGACGAAATCAGAACTTATCGAAAATTTATCCGCCAAGCATCCCTCTTTATCAGCAAAGGAAGTTGAAGGCATCGTAAAAGATATTTTAGAGCTCATAGCTCAATCATTAGAAGAAGCTAATCGCGTAGAAATTAGAGGCTTTGGAAGTTTCTCGCTTCACTACCGCCAACCTCGTTTAGGTAGAAATCCGAAGACGGGTGAGACTGTAAAATTAGAAGCAAAATGTGTACCCCATTTTAAAGCCGGTAAAGAACTAAAAGAAAGGGTAGATGTATTCGCTTGAGAATAATGAAATAGCGGCACTTAGTGTCGTTTTTCATAGGAAATTTTGGCATAATAGAAAAAATTTTCTTAAAGGATTATCTATGATTAAGTACATTTTGGGGGTTATTATTGTTTTGGCTATCGTGCTTGTTGCAGTTACGGTAGGAGCAAATAATGATCAAATTATCACTTTCAATTATATTGTTGCAGAAAGCCAATTCCAACTTTCAACACTCGTTGCAATTTTATTCGGATTAGGACTAATTTTAGGTTGGCTTATTACCGGTTTTTTCTATTTAAAGTTGAAACTCAAAAATATGTCCTTGAATCGCCAAATTAAGCGTCAAACTTTACAAATTAATGAATTAACGACAACGCGTGATAAGGCTAAGGCTGAATAATGCTTGAATTACTCTTTCTGCTTTTGCCTATTGCTGCAGCTTATGGTTGGTATATGGGGCAGCGTAGCGCAAAAAAAGATCAGGAAGATATTAGCAACAAACTCTCCCGTGATTATGTCACGGGTGTCAATTTTTTACTTTCTAACCAAACCGATAAAGCAGTTGACTTGTTTTTGAATATATTGCAAAAACAAGAAACTGAAAACGAAATAGAAGGTCACTCTCAATTTGAAGCTGAACTCACCCTAGGTAATTTATTTCGTTCTCGTGGTGAAGTCGATCGCGCACTCCGTATTCATCAAGCTCTTGATCGCAGTCCTCATTATTCTTTTGAACAAAAATTGCTTGCAAAGCAACAGCTTGCTCGTGATTTTATGACCATTGGTTTTTTTGATCGAGCTGAAAATCTTTATATTTTATTAGTTGATGAACCTGAATTTGCTCAAAATGCATTACAGCAACTTTTACTGATTTATCAAAAAACAAAAGAATGGAAAAAGGCGGTTAATATTGCTGAAAAACTCGCTAAAATTAGTCCGCAAGAAAATAATATTGAATTAGCACAGTGCTATTGTGAATACGCCCAAAGTTTAACTGCTGAAAGTGCGGTTGAAAAACGTGGTATTTTACAAAAAGCCCTTCTTGTATCTTCAACTTGTGTTAGAGCTTCTATATTGTTAGCAGATTTAAATATTCAAGAAAAAGCATATCAACGAGCGATTAAAACATTGGAAAATGTACTTCATCAAAATTCTGATTATATTGGTGAAGTACTATCAACGTTAAAGCATTGTTATGAGGCATTGAATCAGATTGAAAATTTTGAATTATTTTTAATTCGTGCCGGTCAACAAGTAAAAAATGATGATGTTGATTTAGTATTAGCCGAATTGATTGAAGAAAAAGACGGTAAATCCGCAGCACAAGCTAAACTTTACCAACAATTAACGAAAAAGCCGAGTACACTTATTTTTCACCGTTTTATTCAATATCAAATTGATGATGCAGAAGAAGGCAGAGGAAAGGAAAGTCTTATCTTACTTCATAAAATGGTGGGAGAGAGAATCAAACAGAGCGCAGCTTATCGCTGTTCAAACTGCGGTTATCAAATTCACAAATTACTTTGGAATTGCCCATCTTGCCGTCATTGGGAAAGTATTAAACCATTGTCTTCACAAGAACATAATTAAAAGATACACAGAGAGGTAAAAATTATGACTAATAAAGTTATTGTCGCCCTTGATTATGAAACGGAAGCGGAAGCGCTTGCACTAGTTGATCAAATTGATCCTAGCTTATGTCGTTTAAAAGTCGGAAAAGAGATGTTTACGACTCTCGGGACAAATTTTGTTAAACAACTCCATCAACGTGATTTTGACGTATTTCTTGATTTAAAATTCCACGATATTCCAAATACAGTGGCAAGAGCGGTACGTTCAGCTGCTGATTTAGGCGTATGGATGGTGGACGTGCATGCAAGTGGCGGTTTAAAAATGATGGAAGAGGCGAAAAAAATTCTTGAGCCTTATGGTAAAGATGCGCCACTTTTGATTGCCGTAACGGTTTTAACCAGTATGGAAGATTTAGATTTATTGCAAATTGGTATTAATGCCTCACCAATGGAACAAGTACTACGTCTTGCTCATTTAACTCAACGCGCAGGATTAGACGGTGTGGTTTGCTCTCCGCAAGAGGTTGAAATTTTACGTAATACTTGTGGTTCGAACTTTAAATTGGTTACACCGGGAATTCGCCCTATTGGTGCGGATTTTGGGGATCAACGCCGAGTAATGACGCCGGCAGCTGCGATTCGTTCCGGTTCGGACTATTTAGTCATTGGCCGTCCGATCACACAGGCTGAAAATCCGGCAGAAGTGCTTCGCTCAATTAAGGCTTCAATTGAATAATAGTTATGTCGGATTCTATTTTGGTCTATTCCACAGAAAGTGGGCGTATTAAACAAGAAAAAGTACAATCATCACGTCCTAAAGGAGACGGCATTGTTCGTATTCAAAAGCAGACAAGCGGTAGAAAAGGAGCCGGTGTTTCAGTCATTACAGGATTGGAACTTCCTGATGATGAATTGAAGAAACTTGCAGCAGAATTGAAGAAACGTTGCGGTTGTGGCGGTTCTATAAAAAACGGAGTAATTGAAATTCAAGGTGAAAAAAGGGATCTGCTTAAAACTTTATTAGAGGCAAAGGGATTTGTTGTCAAATTAGCCGGCGGCTGATTGATATGCTTATAAGAGGGAAATACCGAGCATTGCTCGGTATTTTTGTTAGTGCCAATATGCCAATAACATTGCTCCAATGAAGCAACTTAGAGCAAGAATAAAAAAGTGCGGTCGATTTTTCGATTGTTTTTTGCTGAAAAATTTTGCCGCGAAAATAATGTATAACACTAATAGCCCCATCTTTCCAATCAGCCATAAAGGAAGTTCAAATTGCCAAAGAGAGAGGATATAAACGCCACTGGCAAGTAATACTGTGTCGCTGATATGAGGTAAAATCTTTAGTAATTTTACGGCTCGCCAATCTTTATGGGTTAATTGCATAAACGCACGAATGACTAATAAGCTTAAACTTAAAAATGCAAATAAAATGTGTAGGTTAATTAACATAGCTACCCTTAGTTAATATTTTGAATAGTAGGATCATCTTGATGCACTGCCAATAAATTAATTCCCATTGGGAAGAATTTATAATTAAGTGGCGCAAGCAAATTGATAATTTCTTGTTGATTAGATTTTAATATTTCAATCGTCATAATAGGCTTATGTCGTTTAATTGATTCTAATGCACCGGTTAATACGCTAAGTTCCATTCCTTCTACATCAATTTTGATGAAATCAATTCGTTCAAGTTGTAACGAATCAATACTTATTAGTGGAACTTTCTGTGTTTTTTGATAATCAACGATTTGACCGATATTTTCATTCGTCGGACTAGATTGTAATTCTAAGCTACCAAATGATGAAGGCCTATTGTAATCAATGATAGGAATGTCTAACATTGGCTGGCTGGCTGGCTGGCTGGCTGGCTGGCTGGCTGGCTGGCTGGCTGGCTGGCTGGCTGGTATTAGGATTTCCTAATGCGCCATAGATTGCTTTTGCATTAAAGCAGTTATTTAGTGCAATATTGCCGGCTAAGGCATAGTAAATTCGCTCCTGTGCTTCGAAAGCGATTACGTTTCCCCATTCCGTCATTTCAATACTCCAAGGAATGGTATGCGCTCCGATATTGGCACCACAGTCTAATGCGACCACATTATCCCCAAAATATTCTCGGCGAAGATTAAGAATCGTCAGCGCATTTTGTATTTCTTGAGGATCGAAAGAGCCTGTGGACAGGAATTGATGTCCGACTCCATAAGTATGTCCTGCCAAATTAGTTTGCTTATCAAGGTGGTTAACAATTAAGGTACCGAAGTTGGTTGAGCTTAACACAAAAGGTTGTGGTCTGGTGATATGTTTCATTATTTAATCCTATAATTTTAAGAAAAGGCTTAGTTTAGCACTAAGCCTTATTAATAAATTATTTCGCAATCCGTTTATATTTAATACGGTGCGGTTGAACGGCATCAGCTCCAAGGGTTTTCTTTTTCCATTCCTCGTAGTCGGAGAAGTTGCCTTCGTAGAAAGTAACTTTGCCTTCATCGCCGTAATCCAAAATGTGGGTAGCGATACGGTCTAAGAACCAGCGGTCGTGGGAGATCACCATTGCACAGCCCGGAAATTCTAAGATCGCATTTTCTAGGGCTCGTAAGGTTTCCACGTCAAGATCGTTGGTTGGTTCGTCTAATAACAACACATTACCACCACGTTGCAAAAGTTTGGCAAGGTGTAAACGCCCACGTTCACCGCCCGAAAGTTCGCCCACCCGTTTTTGTTGATCGACCCCTTTGAAGTTAAAACGCCCTACATAGGCACGGCTTGGGATTTCAAAGTTGCCAATAGTGAGCACATCTTGCCCGTTAGAGACTTCTTCCCAGACGGTTTTTTTGTCGTCCATTGCATCACGGAACTGATCCACAGAAGCCAACACTACCGTTTCACCAAGGGTAATTGAACCGTTGTCGGGCTGTTCTTTGCCTGAAAGCATACGGAAAAGGGTGGATTTCCCCGCACCGTTTGCCCCGATAATACCGACAATCGCCCCTTTGGGAATGGAGAAGGAAAGATCGTCAATTAACGTGCGGTCGCCGTAGGACTTGGTTAAGTTTTGCACCTCAATTACTTTATCGCCTAAGCGTGGGCCGGGTGGAATAAAGAGTTCATTGGTTTCGTTGCGTTTTTGGTATTCGCCTGAATTGAGTTCATCAAAACGTGCCATACGAGCCTTGCTTTTCGCTTGGCGACCTTTTGGATTTTGGCGTACCCATTCTAATTCTTTAGCGATGGATTTTTGGCGGGCGGATTCAGCCGCTTGTTCTTGTTCAAGGCGTTTTTCTTTTTGTTCTAGCCAAGAAGAATAGTTACCCTCCCACGGAATGCCCTCGCCACGGTCAAGCTCTAAAATCCAACCTGCGACATTATCTAAGAAGTAACGGTCGTGGGTAATCGCCACGACAGTCCCTTCATAATCGTGTAAGAAACGCTCAAGCCACGCCACTGATTCTGCATCCAAGTGGTTGGTTGGCTCGTCTAACAATAACATATCGGGCTTTTCAAGTAATAAACGGCAAAGAGCGACACGGCGGCGTTCGCCCCCTGAAAGATGCTCAATTTTTGCCTCCCAATCGGGCAAACGCAGTGCATCAGCGGCACGTTCAAGCTGATTGTCTAAATTATGCCCATCGTGAGCTTGGATAATCGCTTCTAAGTTAGCTTGTTCGGCAGCAAGTTTGTCGAAATCCGCATCAGGATCGGCATAAAGTGCGTAAACTTCATCAAGGCGAGTGAGAGCATTTTTTACCTCAGAGACCGCTTCCTCAACCGCTTCACGCACGGTTTGGGTTGGCTCAAGTTTTGGTTCTTGCGGAAGATAGCCGATTTTAATCCCCGGCTGTGGGCGTGCTTCGCCCTCAAATTCTTTATCAACCCCTGCCATAATGCGAAGTAGGGTCGATTTCCCTGCTCCGTTTAAACCAAGCACCCCGATTTTTGCGCCGGGGAAAAAGCTCAGTGAAATATCTTTTAAAATGTGTCGCTTCGGTGGAACAACCTTGCCGACACGGTGCATTGTATATACAAATTGCGTGGACATAATTACCTTTTTTATTAGTTAAAAAGTGCGGTCATTTTACTTGAAGTTTATTAATTTGCCTAACATTCCAAAAATTTTTAGGCAAAAAAAACCACCCGAATCGGGTGGTAGGAAAGTAGTTTAGCTATATTTATGATTATTTATTTAGGAACTTTATGAATATCAAGCAATCACTTGACGGAGCGGGATAATACAGAAAATTTTTTGATGAGAAAACCGTGATAAAACAATTGTTTGATATATGTCAAAAAAATTGAGAGATATTTTCATTTTTAATTAAAAGAAATCAAGAAATTGATTGTGGTAGAATGCCCCACTTTGGTGTGAATATAAATAATAAAGGAGGATTCATTGAGAAAGTTTTTCTTACTTTTTTTGGCTTGGATACCACAGGTAATGGCGCACCCCCATGCGTTTATTGATATGAAGATTAAACTCCTGGTGAATGAAGAGAAACTGACAGGATTTCGTATGCAATGGCGGTTGGATGAGGCAAGTTCATCAGAGATGCTGTACGACTTAGCTCTGGCGGAAGGTGATGCCACGGCTAAGCAACGTTTAGTGGATGATGTGATGAAAAACGTGGTAGCAGAACATTATTTCAGCTATTTTTTTGATAAGAATAATAAGAAAATTAAGTATAAATCCACGCCGAAAAACTACGGTATGCACGCACAAGGCACTTATTTAGAGTATTATTTTGATGTCTTATTGGCGAGTCCGCAAAAATTGGCGGCTAATCAGTTTATGTTGATGACTTATGACAAAACCTATTATGTGGCGATGTTGTATCCCGAACCGGTTCGGCAATCAGTAGATTTTTCTGCGTTACCGGCAAATTGTCAGGGAAAACTGATTGAACCGAATATTGATGAAAAATGGCGAAGTTATGCGATGTCATTAGATAAATCACAGCGCGATACAGATAATTCACTTGGTGCAATGTTTGCGCAAACCATAAAAATTCAATGTGAGTAATATTATGATAAAGAAATGGGGTATTTTGCTCGCAGCGGTTTTAATTGCCGCGGTTGTCTTTCCTTATTTATTCGTTAAAGTCGTGGAATGGCAACGGGTATTTAATCAGTTTATTTCGGTAAATTTACATCAAATCAAAGCGCATTCCGATACGGCAGGTTTTACACTCATCGTCGTGAGTTTTTTATACGGTGTTATTCATGCGTTAGGACCGGGACACGGTAAATTTATTATCGCCGGTTATCTTTCAACACATCAAAGCCAATTGAAAACCAGTATGCTGCTCACTTTTTTATCTTCATTAATGCAAGGTTTAGTCGCTATTACTGCTACTACGATTGTTGTCGTGATACTCCGACTTTCATCACATTATTTTCAATTGAGTCAGCTTTGGTTGGAACGAGTGGCGTTTTTGCTTTTATTCATTTTGGGGATGCGCTGGATTTATCAGGGAATAAGAGGTTGGCGTAAGAAAAATATTGTGTCACATAAATTGCAAATTAAATCCGTACAACAATTTTCTCTGCTAAAACAAAGTGCGGTAAAAAATCCACGTGTTTTTGCACCGATAAAATCTACGGCTTCTTGTTCATGCGGGCATCAGCATTTGCCGAGTGATTCGCAATTACGGCAAGCAAATGATTGGAAAGCGAAATCATTGGTGATTTTGAGTATCGGTATGCGCCCTTGTTCCGGGGCGATTTTCGTTTTGTTTTTTGCCTATATGTTAGATCTTTATTGGTGGGGCGTGGTGGCAACACTTGCAATGGCATTAGGTACGGGCTTGATGTTATCGGCATTTGCACTATTGGTGCGATATATTCGTTCACATGCAATCAAATTAGCACAATGGTATCGTTCACCGACTTGGGTGGAAAAAAGTGATGTTATGCTGAAATGTATAGCGGGGGCGATAATGGTATTTTTTGCGCTTAGCCTATTGTACGGCACGACATTATCGGCAACAGGCGGTGTTGTGCTCTTCCGCTAAAAAAATAAAGCCTATCAACAGATAGGCCCAAAACTCTTTTGGTTTGTAATTTAGGATTCGTCAAAGGAGACAAACGAAAACTAAGCCAAAAGAAAATTGGCTCCTCCTGCTGGACTTGAACCAGCGACATATGGATTAACAGTCCACCGTTCTACCGACTGAACTAAGGAGGAATAAATTCTTGTATTACAAGGAATTGGCTGCGCATTCTAATGATCAGAATATTACTTGTCAATGGATAAAAATAGAAAATTCAAAAAAATTATCTGATTTGTTTTTCATTTTTCTATCCACAAAACCTGTGGATAACTTTGTGGATTAAATTGAACTTGAGATCAGAGAATACCGATAAATACTGGGGATTTGGGATATGGAATAAAAATTGGTTGTAAAATAGCATTTCCTTATTTTTCAATATGTTAGATAAAGTCCAGTAAAAAAATTGAAAATTTTTACTGATTTTTTATGCTTTTTCTCTTGACAGCGCTAACACTGTGTAAAACTTACCTTTTTCCCTCAACTGGAGAGTGAAATATGCTAGAATAGCACCAACAAAAACTTATTAAATTTTAACCGCACTTTTTATGACAGAAAAAATTAATAGTAAACCTTTTATTCTTCACTCAGATTTCAAACCTTCGGGTGATCAACCTCAAGCGATTGAAAAACTCGCAGAAAATTTAGATGATGGGCTGGCTCATCAAACATTACTAGGGGTAACGGGATCCGGTAAAACATTTACCATCGCCAATGTGATTGCAAAACTCAATCGCCCGGCAATGTTGCTTGCACCGAATAAAACCCTTGCGGCACAGCTTTACGCCGAAATGAAAGCGTTTTTTCCTGAAAACGCAGTGGAGTATTTCGTTTCTTACTATGATTATTATCAGCCGGAAGCCTATGTGCCGAGCAGCGATACTTTTATTGAAAAAGATGCTTCTATCAATGATCAAATCGAACAAATGCGTCTTTCGGCGACAAAATCCTTTTTGGAACGCCGCGATACGATTGTGGTGGCATCGGTTTCCGCCATTTATGGTTTGGGCGATCCCGATAGTTATTTGAAAATGATGCTGCACTTGCAGCAAGGGGCAATTATTAATCAGCGTCAAATTTTGGCAAAACTGGCGGAATTACAATACACTCGCAACGATCAAGCTTTTCAGCGCGGAACTTTCCGTGTACGTGGTGAAATTATCGATATTTTTCCTGCCGAATCGGACGATATCGCCATACGTATTGAGTTATTTGATGATGAAATCGAGCGTTTGAGTTTATTTGATCCGCTTACCGGACAGGGATTGGGGAGGGTGCCACGTTATACGGTGTACCCGAAAACGCACTATGTAACACCGCGTGAACGTATTTTAGACGCGATTGAAAAAATCAAAGCGGAATTGGTGCAACGCCGTGAATATTTCATTAAAGAAAATAAATTGCTGGAAGAACAACGAATTAGTCAACGTACGATGTTTGACATTGAAATGATGAATGAGCTTGGCTATTGTTCCGGTATTGAAAATTACTCGCGCTATCTTTCCGGTCGAAATGAGGGCGAGCCGCCTCCGACTTTGTTCGATTATATGCCATCTGATGCGATCCTCATTATTGATGAGTCTCACGTTACCGTGCCGCAAATCGGTGGAATGTATCGTGGCGACCGTTCACGTAAAGAAACTTTGGTGGAATACGGTTTCCGTCTGCCATCGGCGTTGGATAATCGTCCATTACGTTTTGAAGAATTTGAACGACTTGCACCACAAACGATTTATGTATCTGCAACTCCCGGCCCTTATGAATTGGAAAAATCCGGTGATGAAATTATCGATCAAGTTGTGCGACCGACAGGTTTGCTCGATCCGGAAATTGAAATTCGTCCGGTTTCGATTCAGGTGGATGATTTACTTTCCGAGGCCCGTCAAAGAGCGGATAAAAATGAACGTGTTTTAGTCACTACGCTAACAAAAAAAATGGCGGAAGATCTTACCGATTATTTAGATGAGCATGGCATTCGTGTGCGTTATTTGCACTCGGATATTGACACTGTAGAACGCGTAGAAATTATCCGAGATTTGCGTTTGGGGGAATTTGATGTGTTGGTCGGAATCAACTTACTCCGTGAAGGTTTGGACATTCCGGAAGTTTCATTAGTGGCAATTCTTGATGCGGATAAAGAAGGTTTTTTACGTTCGGAACGCTCGCTTATTCAAACGATTGGTCGTGCGGCGCGAAATTTGAACGGAAAAGCGATTCTGTATGCGGATAGCATCACAAAATCAATGGAAAAAGCCATCACGGAAACCAATCGCCGCCGTGAAAAACAAATGAAATACAATAAGGAACAAGGCATCGTTCCACAAGCATTAAATAAAAAAGTGGGGGAATTACTTGATATCGGGCAAGGCGCTACAACCAAAGGAAAAAGTAAATCACGCAGTAAAATCATTGCTGAACCGACCGCACTTTACAATGCACCGAAAAATGCAAAAGAATATCAACAGCAGGTCAAAAAATTGGAACAGCAAATGTATAAATTTGCACAAGATTTGGAATTTGAAAAAGCCGCCGCGATTCGAGATCAGCTCCATCAGTTGAGAGAAAAATTTGTGATGAGTGAGTAAAAGTGCGGTCAATTTCTTTGATGTTTTCAAACTCATTCGAAATTGCCCGCACTTACTTTGATTACTAACCTATAATTTCGGATAATGCGACTTTACGATTTTCATAACGCGAACGGGTGCAAGCGTCTGCTGTCGCAATAGCAGCGCGTGCAGCCTCACCGGTTAACAGTTTTTCAAACTCTGCGCTAGGCTGCATACCATGCATGATATCGTTTAGATATTTCATTTCTTTTTTCATAATTGAACTTAGCCACATTGGGGTGCGTTTGCCCGGTTTGCCATATTGAATGGCTCCATCCATTTCTGTGCTGTTATAAATACGGGCTCGATCATCATCTTCTTCTTGGCTTTCGTGAACGAGAAAATAAGTGTCTTTTCCATCTACACGTAAAGTGCCTTTGGTATTATACATATCAATTTTAATTGCCCCTTTCTCTCCTTGGATTAACACATAATGTTCTCCCCAACGAAATGCAGATCCCCATTCAAGCACTGCAAAACGGTTATCTTCATATTCCATAGTGACAAAAATCATATCGTCTTCATCACCAAATTTTTTGCCATTATGTGCAACATTAGCGGCTGCCATTGTTACGGTTTTCGGCATGCCGCCCATTAAAAATTGAACGCAGTCAAGTTCGTGAATATGGTGGTATAAGTGTCCTCCTGATTTTTCACGAATTTTTTTCCAAGATATCGTCGGTTGTTCTTCTTCCCAACCGTTGCGAGCAGTATGACAATAAAGCACTTTACCGATGACACCTTGATTAATTAATTCTTTCGCATGATGAACACCGTTGAAGAAATTCATTACATGACCTGCCATAAATTTCACACCATTTTCGTCACAAGCACGAACCATTTCATCGCAATCTTGATAATTTAATGCGATGGGTTTTTCACAGAAAACGTGTTTTTTGTTTTTTGCGGCTAGTAAAACAGGTTCTTTGTGTAGGTAATTTGGCGTTGCGACAATGACGCAATCAACTTTAGGAGATGTGACCAATTCTTCCAATGAATCGGCAGCTTGACATTGCAATTCTTCGGCAATAGCCTTGCCATTCTCCGGATCATATACATATGAAATATGCGCATCTTCCAGTTCATTCATAAAACGAGCCAGTTCTGCACCAAAATAACCTACACCTACAACACCGTAATTAATCATATTGGACTCCTTATTTGAGTTAATTTTTGAGGGTAATGCGTTTTTCAACAATCATTGAGTATTTTGCCGCTTCTGCAATTTCAATTGAGTCGGCAAGACATTGACTTAAGGGGGAAACGGTTTCATGGCGTAAATGTTTTACTACATCAAGCGCTTCAATTTCTGCAGCACGACTTAACCAAAATGGACAGAGTGTGTGGGGTTGATTGTATTGCTGAGTTCCTTTTGAACTATCACGTAAAGATAAGTCGGCTTCAAATTCTTCATATAAATCATAATGTTCTGTTTTACCGTCTGCATAAGTGAAGGTTACGCTGGAAGTGAAAAAATTAATATCAATGATCCCTTTTTCTCCGTGAATTTGTATTCCCCATTGGTGTTGGCGATAAGCCGTTCCTATTTCTAAAGATCCAAGAGCACCGTTTTTAAAGTGAAAAAGAAGTTGAATAATATCGCGGTTATCGGGTGTATCTTTGTGAGCAATATTGGTAGATTGAGCATAAACGGATGTTATATTCCCTACCAGCCAACATAATAAATCTAATTCGTGAATTAAATGAAAAAGTTCACCGCCGGTTAAATTAGTATCAAGCTTCCACCATTCTTTATTACTTAAGTTTTCAATCCAACGTTGGCGTACGGCTCGTATAACAGTGAGTTGACCGAGTTGGTGATTTTCTAACACTTGCTTAACACGTAATAAACCGGGAAGTGTGCGTTCTAAATATCCGATAAAAATTTGGCGATTTTTTTCTTTTGCTAAATGAATTAAATGCCGGCAATGGGAAGAGCTTAAAGCAAAAGGTGTTTCGATAAAAATATTGCAGTCGGCATTAAGTGCAAGAAGAGCCGGTGAGTAGTGGGCGTAATTAGGCGTCGCGATAACAACAAGTTCCGGTTTACTATTATTTAGTAATTCTTCGGTGCTAAGAAAAACGCGACTTTGATATTGCTGAGCCAATTTATCTGCAAGAGCCGGATTGATATCTGTCACAGCAATTAAATTCGCGCCGGCTTTATGAAATGCAGAAGCAAGTTGTGAGCCAAAAAATCCACAGCCGATTAATGCGATATTAAGCTCCTTATTCATTTTCTTCTCCTTGTAATAAACGTTGTCTAATTCCTTTGAAATAGTGCAAAATAGCGAGTTGCATTCGTACAAGATCGCGTGTTTCAACCGCATCGATTAACTCTTTATGTAACATCGCCATTTGAGGAGCTGAAAGTTGCATTTCCGGTAAATCTTTTTCTACTTCATGATAAATCTGCCAAAATGCATCTAAATACTGTAACAATAGAGGATTATTAAGAGGTTCATAGAGTTCTACATGCAAGCGATATTCATCTTTTGGTGAAAATTTTTGGTTCTTCGCATTTTTTTCCATATTGGTTATATATTTTTGAAGTGCGGTCACTTTTTCATTGGTTATTTTGGCAAGAACCATTGGTGCAAAGCCATATTCTAAAATTTCTCGAATATCTAAAATATTGATGAGCTGATTCAAATCTGAACGCAAATTAAGTTGAGTATGGAAACTCAAGCCACGAATCATTGGTACTAATGAGGATTCACTGACAAAGGTGCCAATGCCATGTTTAATATCTACAATATGTAACGCTTCAAGAGATTTAATGGCTTCTCGTAAGCTGGAACGGCTTACATTAAGTAATTCAATTAATTCGTTTTCTGTTGGCATTAAATCGCCGGATTTTAAATTTCGTTTAATGATTAATGCTTTAATTTTGTCTTGCAGCTCAAGGCTGGCTTCTTTTTTATTCATTGTTTTCATTTTCTATTTTTCTTACCTGATTGAATACTTTCTTTCAAATTTGTGATCTGGTTCTCATTCTTCTTTCATTCACTTGATTGACATAAGACATCATACGTCTTATCTTTGTTTATGCAAGCAGAAAATAGTAGTAATTTAAAATTCTGTGATCTCTTCCACAAATTTCTACTCGTATAAAGGAGGTTACTATGGCAAATACGTTACCATGGTACAAAGAAGTAAGTCCCATTCAGAAAAAAGCATTATTTGCAGCATGGCTAGGGTATGTTTTCGATGGCTTTGATTATATGTTGATCACTTATGTGCTTTTGGATATTCAAAAAGAATTTGCTATGACGACAACGGAAACTTCAACGTTATTATTGGCGGCTTTCGTTGCTCGTCCGTTAGGTGGGGCGATTTTTGGCAGTTTTGCAGATAAATATGGTCGCCGTTTGGCGATGATTGTTTCAATTTTGGTCTATTCGGTTGGAACATTTTTGTGTGGTTTATCTACCGGTTATATTTGGCTTTTCATATTTCGTATGATTGTTGGCATGGGAATGGCAGGGGAATATGCTTGCTCTTCTTCTTATGCTATTGAAAGTTGGCCGCAACATCTGCGCACCAAAGCCAGTGCGTTTTTAGTCAGTGGTTTTTCTATTGGAAATATTTTAGCTTCCCAAATCATTCCTTGGATTGCGGCTGCTTATGGTTGGCGGATTGCGTTTTTCATTGGTTTGGCACCAGTTATATTGGTACTCTATATACGTCGCCATGCTCCGGAAAGTGAGGAATGGGCTACCGCAAAAGCGGAAGGAAAAGTGAAGAAAGTACCATTGGCGCAGTTATTTTCGAAAAAGCAATTGCCAATAACACTGATCGTCTTCTTCGTTTGTTATTCAATTTTTTCGGTAAATTGGCCGGTAGTAGGGTTATTGCCACTTTACTTAAAGGAGAATGGCTACGCCGAAAGTGTAAAATCATTAATGTTTTGGGCTGGATTTGGCATTCTCATTGGCACGCTGATTGCCGGATTTATAGGTGATAAATTAGGTGAAAAGAAAACATTTGTTTATAGTTTATTACTTTCTCTTTGCTTCCTTTTCCCTGTGTTCTATTTACCGAAAAATAATGAGTTTACACTTGGGATATTATTATTTTTCTTACTTGCAACAAATTTGGGCATCGCCGGTTTAGTACCGAAATATATGGCTAAATTTTTCCCAACGGAAATGCGAAGTACCGGGATTGGATTCATTTATAACTTTGCAGCTATTGGTGGTGGGATAGCTCCGGTTATCGCTGCCGCATTGAGTGAACGTGTGGGCTTAGGGTCGTCTTTGGTTTATGTCACACTATTTTGGACGTTATTATTAGTGGGATTAGTCGGACTAAGAATTCCTGAGCGTGTTCAAGAACATACAAAAAATAAATAGTATCTATCAGAAAGACAAAGTGCGGTCAATTTCTTCGGTATTATGTATCGGTTGCACAAAGAGAATTTTATCTCTTATATCTCTTAGAGTAAGGTGTGTTAGGCAAAGCCGTAACGCACCATTACATAATGTTGAAAATATCAGAAATTTTAACCGCACTTTGTTCCAGCTTAAAAGAAAAATCCCCATTCAACGAATGGGGACTTAAATATGGTGCGACTAGCTGGACTCGAACCAGTGACCCCCACCATGTCAAGGTGGTGCTCTAACCAACTGAGCTATAGTCGCGTCAAACGCAGCGGATGATAAACAGTTTTTTCTATAAAGACAAGTGATTTTCTCTAATGTTTGTTATGAATGATAAAAAATTAACCAAAATGACTCGTTTGGAAGTTCATAACTCTTTTTGATTTTGGCTTTTTTTCAGCGTATAATGCGCGCCGACTGGCTTCACCCGAAATGTTCGGGTGAATTTATTTAAAATATAAATATTGACGGAGCAGAATTAATGTCTAGAAGACTAAGAAGAACGAAGATTGTATGTACTATGGGGCCTGCGACTGATCGCGATAACAATCTTGAAAAAATTATTGCGGCGGGTGCAAACGTTGTACGTATGAATTTCTCACACGGTACGCCTGAAGATCATATCGAACGTGCCGAACGTGTTCGTTCTATTGCAAAAAAATTAGGTAAAACCGTGGCGATTTTAGGCGATTTGCAAGGGCCTAAAATCCGTGTTTCTACTTTTAAAGATGGCAAAATTTTCTTAAATGTGGGTGATAAATTTGTTCTTGATGCAGAATTACCAAAAGGTGAGGGTAATCAAGAAGCTGTCGGTTTAGATTATAAAACCCTTCCGCAAGATGTTGTTCCGGGTGATATTCTTTTATTAGATGATGGTCGTGTTCAACTAAAAGTGTTATCTACCGAAGGGGCGAAAGTCTTCACCGAGGTAACAGTCGGCGGTCCATTATCGAATAATAAAGGTATCAATAAATTAGGCGGTGGTTTATCCGCTGATGCACTCACTGAAAAAGATAAAGCGGATATTATCACTGCCGCACGTATCGGTGTTGATTTCTTAGCGGTTTCTTTCCCTCGTTCAAGTGCAGACTTGAACTATGCGCGTGAATTGGCACAGCAAGCAGGCTTAAATGCAAAAATCGTGGCAAAAGTTGAGCGTGCAGAAACCGTTGTTGATGATGAATCAATGGATGATATTATTTTGGCATCAGATGTCATTATGGTTGCTCGTGGTGATTTGGGGGTTGAAATCGGTGATCCTGAATTGGTTGGCGTTCAGAAAAAATTAATTCGTCGTTCACGTCAGTTAAACCGTGCGGTAATCACAGCGACTCAAATGATGGAGTCAATGATTAGTAATCCTATGCCAACCCGTGCGGAAGTAATGGACGTTGCGAATGCTGTATTAGACGGTACTGATGCAGTAATGCTTTCTGCAGAAACTGCTGCGGGTCAATATCCTGCTGAGACAGTTGCGGCAATGGCGCGTGTATGTTTAGGGGCAGAAAAAATGCCTAGTGTGAACGTATCCCGTCACCGTATGGATAAAGAATTTACTGATATTGAAGAAGCCGTTGCAATGTCCGCAATGTATTCTGCAAACCATATGAAAGGTATTGCTGCAATCGTTGCGTTAACCCATACCGGTCGTACGGCATTGTTAATGTCCCGTATTAGTTCAGGCTTACCAATTTTTGCTTTATCCCGTAATCAAGAGACGTTGAACCTTTGTTCTTTATATCGTGGTGTAACGCCGGTATTCAGTGATGTTGAATCTCGTAGCGCAAATGGCGCTCAAGCGGCAATTGCGTTGTTAAAAGAAAAAGGTTACTTAAATTCAGGTGACTTAGTGTTATTGACTCAAGGCGATGATTCAATCAAACACACTAATGTATGCCGTACTTTAATTGTCGAGTAGTCAGTTAGTTTAATTAAAAGAGCGGTGGATTTTCCACCGTTTTTTTATGATTTGAACGGTATTATCTAGCTGTTACATAAGTCATTATTTTAAAATGAACATAGGAACACCATACTTGGTGTTCGGTTTATTATTCGCTTATCTTTATTTCGGTATCTTCCCTCATTTCATTTTGTGATCCCTATCACAATATCTTGTAAAACCAGTTAAAAAACGCTACCAAGTTTTATTGGAACAATGGTACATTTAACGCTGTTTGGCTTTTGTCATTTACAGGAAGAATGGATGTATATTCGTTCAACACAATCATTAACCCAACCATCAAACCGAGGTAAACAGTATGTTAATTGGTGTACCAAGAGAACTGCTTGATAATGAAAGCCGTGTGGCGGCAACGCCGAAAACGGTTCAGCAGATCCTGAAATTGGGCTTTGACGTGATCGTGGAACACGATGCGGGCTTTAAAGCAAGTTTTGAGGATCAGGCATTTTTAGATGCAGGCGCGAAAGTCGGCTCGGCAGCTGAAATTTGGCAATCGGATATTATTTTTAAAGTAAATCCGCCTACGGATGAGGAAATTGCCCAAATGAAAGAAGGGGCAACCCTCGTAAGCTTTATTTGGCGTGCGCAAAATCCGGAATTAATGCAAAAACTCACAGCGAAGAAAATTAATGTTCTTGCAATGGACGCCGTGCCACGTATTTCACGAGCGCAAGCTTTAGATGCATTAAGTTCAATGGCGAATATTTCTGGTTATCGTGCTGTTATTGAAGCTGCACATGAATTTGGCAGTTTCTTCACCGGTCAAATTACGGCGGCGGGTAAAGTACCTCCGGCAAAAGTATTGATTATTGGTGCAGGCGTGGCAGGTTTAGCGGCAATTGGTGCGGCAAATAGTTTAGGTGCGATTGTGCGTGCATTTGATTCGCGTCCGGAAGTGAAAGAACAAGTGCAGAGTATGGGGGCCAGCTTCTTAGAAATTGATTTCAAAGAAGAGGGGGGCAGCGGAGACGGTTATGCGAAAGTGATGTCGGAAGAATTTAATCGCCGAGCGATGGAGCTTTATGCGGAACAAGCAAAAGAAGTGGATATTATCATCACCACTGCTGCAATTCCGGGTAAACCTGCACCACGTTTAATTACCAAAGAAATGGTGGATTCGATGAAACCGGGATCCGTGATTGTCGATTTAGCGGCGGCAACGGGCGGTAACTGTGAATACACACAAGCAGGTACTGTAGTAACAACAGAAAATCAAGTAAAAGTGATTGGCTATACGGATTTCCCAAGCCGTTTACCAACACAATCTTCCCAACTCTACGGCACAAATTTAGTGAATTTGTTAAAACTTTTGTGTAAAGAGAAAGATGGCAACATTAATATCGATTTTGATGATGTTGTGTTGCGTGGTGTAACCGTGGTTCGTGATGGGGAAGAGATTCCGCCGGCACAAATTCAAGTCTCTGCTCAACCGAAACAAGAATCAAAAACAACGGCACCGGTTGCGGAGAAAAAAGAAGTGAAACCGTTAGATCCGCGTGTGAAATATGGTGTGATGGCCGGAATCGGTGTGCTTTTCTTATGGCTTGCTTCTGTCGCACCGGCAGCATTTTTATCACACTTTACGGTGTTCGTGTTAGCTTGTGTGGTGGGATATTATGTGGTTTGGAATGTAAGCCATGCGTTACACACGCCATTAATGGCAGTAACCAATGCTATTTCAGGCATCATCATCGTTGGGGCGTTATTGCAAATTCGCCAACCGACAGGAAACCTCTTTATTGATCTTCTTGCGTTTATTGCAATTTTAGTAGCGAGTATCAATATTTTTGGTGGTTTCCGCGTGACACAACGTATGTTAGCAATGTTTAGAAAAGGTTAAGGAGAGCGCAATGTCTGAAGGTTTAGTACAGGCTGCGTATATTTTAGCAGCATTACTTTTCATTATGAGCTTAGCGGGGCTTTCTAAACACGAAACCGCAAAAGCAGGTTGTTGGTTCGGCATTGTCGGTATGACAATTGCATTGATTGCAACGATTTTCGGGCCTCATTCCGAAGGGACATTCTGGATCATCATTGCGATGATTATTGGCGGAGTGATCGGTGTTCAACGCGCATTAAAAGTTGAAATGACAGAAATGCCGGAACTTGTCGCCATTTTACATAGCTTTGTTGGTTTAGCAGCCGTATTGGTTGGTTTTAATAGCTATGGTTTACACCATGAAGCGGTTGTTCCTGAAAATTTGGATGCGGCAGCGCAAGCTGCGTTTATCGCAGAACAAACGATATTAAGTAACATTCACAATGTAGAAGTGTTTCTTGGAATCTTTATCGGTGCGGTAACTTTCACCGGCTCTGTCGTGGCATTCGGCAAATTAAGTGGCAAGATCAACTCTAAAGCACTAATGTTGCCACATCGTCATAAATTAAATTTAGCGGCTATCGTGGTGTCCGTATTGCTTATGATCGCATTCTTAAGAAATCCGGAAAGCATTTTCCCTGTGTTATTAATGACTGCGATTGCATTAGCATTCGGTTGGCACTTGGTTGCTTCTATCGGTGGTGCGGATATGCCGGTCGTGGTTTCTATGCTTAACTCCTATTCCGGTTGGGCGGCTGCGGCGGCTGGTTTTATGTTGAACAATGATTTACTCATCGTAACCGGTGCGCTTGTCGGCTCTTCCGGTGCAATCCTTTCTTACATTATGTGCAAAGCGATGAATCGTTCATTTATTAGTGTTATTGCCGGTGGCTTTGGTAATGATGTTCAAGTGTCTTCAGATGAAGAACAGGGCGAACACCGTGAAACCACAGCCGAAGAAGTGGCGGAATTATTGAAAAATGCAAGTTCCGTTATTATCACACCGGGATATGGTATGGCGGTCGCGCAAGCTCAATATCCTGTTGCGGATATTACTGCGAAATTACGTGAACGTGGCGTAAACGTCCGCTTTGGTATTCACCCGGTTGCCGGGCGTTTACCGGGGCATATGAATGTCCTTTTAGCGGAGGCGAAAGTACCTTATGACGTGGTGCTTGAAATGGACGAAATCAACGATGATTTCGCAGATACCGATGTGGTATTGGTGATCGGTGCAAATGACACTGTCAACCCTGCCGCAATGGAAGATCCGAACAGCCCGATTGCCGGAATGCCGGTATTGGAAGTTTGGAAAGCACAAAATGTGATCGTATTCAAACGCTCAATGGCGGTAGGATACGCCGGTGTGCAAAATCCGTTGTTCTTCAAAGAGAATACACAAATGCTCTTTGGTGATGCAAAAGATCGTGTTGAAGATATTTTAAAAGCACTTTAAAAACATCGTAAAAAATGACCGCACTTTGGGGGAAAAGCAAAGTGCGGTTTTTTTATCTAATGCTACAACCGCACAAACCTTACCCCGCTATGTTGTAATAATAATTTCATGGGATCTTCATCGGTTGTAGCGGTTTTTTCTTTTAATTCGATTAATTTCATTCGTAAATGCGCCAGTTCGTGAATGCGTTTTGCAATATCTTTAATATGTCGATCCAGTACTTTATTCATTTCTTCCGAACGTTGTTCACTTTGATTTTCCAATGAAATTAGCGTTTTAATTTCCTTTAGCGACAAATCCAAACTGCGACAATTACAAATAAAAGAAAGGCGTTGTATGTGTTCGGTATTATATTTCCGAAAATTACCTGTTGTGCGTTGCGGGGGAGGGAGCAAACCTTGTTTTTCATAGAATCTAATGGTTTCTACGGTACAATTTAATGCTTTGGCAAGTTGACCTATTCTCATTAATTTTTCCTAAAAATTTGCTTGACTATGAAGTTACTTCATATTTTATCATAGGCAAAAATTTCACAGAAAGGAGAAAAAATGAAATTAAAAAAAATGATGCTGGGATTGACCGCACTTTTGGCTTTTTCTGCAAACGCTCATAATGTTTGGCTTGAACCTACTTCAGTACAAGGTGAATATGTAATGAAGTTTGGTCATTTAGAAACCGAAACCTACCCAAAGCATAAAATTCAGTCTATTCAAATCTTAAATTCTCAAGGAAAATTGACCGCACTTGACTATGAATTTAAGCACGATGAGTTTAAAAATGGTGAAGCCTATTTAATGCCAAGATCCGATATCGTATTTATTCAATTCAATAACGGTGTATGGTCAAAATTGCCGAGCGGTAAATATGTGGAAAAAACAAAACGTGAAGAGCCTACCGCAGAATTCAGCACTAACCCGATAAAACTTGGCAAAGCCATTTTAAAATGGAATGAACAAGCCTTCAAAGCGCATAATGTTACCTACGAATTAATTCCGCAAGCCAAAGCACAAGCCGGTAAGCCGCTTTCAATTTTAGTGTTGCATAAAGGAAAACCGGTACAAGGTATTAAAGTAGGCTTAGGAGAAGATGCGCCCTTCAATTTAACCAATGAAAAAGGTATTGCAGAATTTATGCCAAGCAAAGGGTATAACAAAGTTTGGGCGGAATTTGCCGAAAAAGTAGATAACCCTGACTATGATCGCCGTTCTATCGAATATATGCTGACTTTCGATGCGCAATAAAGGGAGTCAGAATGAAAATTTTGTCATTTTTCACCGCACTTTTAACGGCATTGTATTTTCCGAATGCCTATGCTCATGCACTTTATGTGTTTGCCCAATATGACGGGCAAACCCTTTCAGGGAAAGCTTATTATTCGGATATGACGGCGGCTGCAGAAACTTATTTAGAAGTATTTCGTTCCGGAACTAATGAACCGATTTTAAATGCTAAAACGGACGATAAAGGCGCATTTAATATTGTTATACCGGATGTTGCAAATAGCACGCTAAAAGTGGTGGTGGAAGGTGAAGAAGGACATCGTGTTGCCGTGGTTGCGGATCGTGTTATGTCCTCAAGTAATAATGGGGCTGATTTAATGCTACTGCGTGAAGATATTGCCCATTTAAAAGATAAAATTTATCTGCACGATATTCTCGGCGGAATCGGCTATATTGTCGGTATTGCCGGGCTGCTTGCGTGGTGGAATACACGTAAAAACAAACAAGGATGTGCCTAATGCATTTATCTGAAGGTGTATTACATCCCCCGGTTTTATTCGTGGGTGTTGCGATAGCCGTATTGGCAATTGTTGTCGGATTACGCCGTTTAGAACCTGAACGTTTGCCGCTTACCGCGCTATTTGCCGCCGCCTTTTTTGTGGCGGGAACGATTCATATTCCGATAGGTATTGGCAGCGTACATTTAATTTTAAACGGAATGGCGGGATTATTTCTTGGTTGGACGGTTTTTCCCGCTTTTCTGATAGCACTATTGTTGCAAATCTTATTTTTCTCTTTCGGCGGTTTTGCGGTACTGGGTGTGAATCTTTGTATTATGGCAATACCGGCGTTGGTCGCACATTACCTTTTCCGATCAGGTTTAAAACCTCAAATGACATTAAAAGCCCGATTGTTCACCGGAATTGGAGTAGGCGTAATCGGTGTCGGTGGCGCAGGAGCATTGGCTGCTTTGGTACTGGTGCTGGACGGCGGAAAAAGCTACATAGATCTTGTTTGGTTATTGTTCGTTTCTCACTTACCGGTATTTATTTTAGATAGCATTATCAGTGTAGGTGTACTTTCATTGCTCGCTAAAATGTATCCTCAGGCTTTAAATCACGCCTCACTCACATTATGAAAATTCATCGTTTTTTTCAACCGCACTTTAGACTGATTTATCTCTTTCTTTGGGGATTGATGATTAGCGGTTTACACGATTTATCTTGGCTTATTATGCTAAATATCGGCGTGATGAGTGTTTTTTTTATAATGTTGCGTTGTCATTCGAAGTCTTTTTTCAGCTATCTTAAACCTTGGCTTACTTTGCTGATTTTTATCACTCTGATATGGGCGACATTAATCTGGCGAGTAGGTGAGCATGGCATTGAATTGAACTCCCAAGGGGTTAGGTTGGCGGAAATGCTGAGTTTACGAATGCATCTTTTATTATTTTCCCTATGGCTTTTTTTATGGAATATCAATGATGCCGTGTTGTTACAGGCACTTGGTAAGTTGCCTTTGCCGGAAAAATTGGTTCAACTCTTTGTGCTTACGGTTCGTTATATCGCATTACTTGGTGAACTTCATCAAAAAATGGATATTGCAATGCGTGCTCGTGGGTTTCGCACCGGATTAAATCACCGAACCCTTTATGTAACGGCTCAAAGTGTGGCGTTACTCTTAATTCACGCATTATTGAAAGCTGAAATAGCACAAACTGCATTGAAATGTCGTGGTTTTCAATTTGGAAAAAGAAGGAAAAAAATGAATGTTGGCGGTTAAGGAGCTTTACATTGAACGCAATGGCGAGGTGATAATTCAAAACTTGACCTTTTGTCTTGAGGCGAAAAAACGTCTCTTTGTACAGGGAGAAATTGGAGTCGGTAAAACCACATTATTGTTAGCATTGCTTGGTTTTATACCGATTTTAAAAGGGGAAATTCAATTATTTGGCAAAACCTGTCGCAGAGAAAAAGATTTTGCACTGTTCCGAGGGAGTGCCGTTGGAATGTGTTTCCAGAATGCGGATGATCAACTTTTTGGACCGACTGTATTGGATGATGTGGCTTTCGGGCCGTTAAATCAAAATCTCTCCCGTGAAAAAGCCTACGGGATCGCGAAACAGCAGCTGGAGCGACTTGGCATTTTACATCTAAAAGATCGAACGATACATACGCTTTCCGGTGGCGAGAAAAATTTTACCGCCCTTGCAGGGGTTTTGGCTATGCAACCGAAAATGTTGTTGTTAGACGAACCTACAAACGGGCTAGATCGAAAAAATATTGAAAAATTGACCGCACTTTTGCGTGAATTAAATTTACCAATGCTTATTTCATCTCATCACGAGGGATTTATTCATCAATTAGCCGATGAAATTATTTCTTTATGAACAATGTCAAAAGTGCGGATTTGCGGTGTATAGATATACGTGAAATAAAATTTTACGCAAACCATTTATACCTAATATTATTTTTTCTGCCAAATGAACTCAATTGCACATTCCGCATCACCTAAGGTTTGGTCAATATGTGGCGGTAACCCTTCACGATAATAATCATGAACCTGAATAATACTTTCGATATTAACTTGATCAGAAAAATGTTTTGCCAAATCTAAAACGTTCACAGATGAGGGCATTAAGGAGTGATTTTTATGAATAGTAAAACTATGCTTATGGTCTGTATTTTTAATCGAAGGCCAAATACCCTGTTCGTATAAATCTTCATCAGGAACTGTAACGATTAAAAAACCTTTTGGTTTAAGTACGCGTAACCAGTTTTCTAATCCGATAATAGGATCATGTAAATGCTCTAAACAGTGGGAAGAATAAACAAAATCAAAAGTCGAATCCGGAATTGTTTCAAGATATTGCCCGTCACCATCTTCGAGATCCCAAGTTCTGACACTTTGCATTTTAGGAAAGACAGCAAGAAATTGTGCAAGTGAATCAGGCCCGCCCCCGATATCAATTCCATTCCCGACAAAATAACGATTAATGAAATTAATATTTCTAATACGACGTTGAACAACTGATTTGTGAGTTTCTCTCATAATTTTTATCCTTATTTTTGCCTTCTATGAACGAAAATAGAGGTGTGATTTTACCACATCTCTATTTTCCAATTAATTTGTGATTAATATAGCACACACAATAATGTTATTTTACCTGATTAATCAAAAACTGCGTTAATAAGGAAACCGGGCGACCTGTTGCACCTTTATTTGCGCCTTGAAGCCAAGCGGTGCCTGCGATATCTAAATGCGCCCAACGATATTTTTTGGTGAAGTTAGATAAAAATGCGCCGGCAGTGCTTGCGCCTCCCCAACGTCCGCCGATATTGGCGAGATCCGCAAACGGGGATTTGAGTTGCTCTTGATATTCTTCGCTTAATGGTAAATGCCACGCTTTGTCCTGAGTTTGTTGTGCGGCATTAAGTAAGTCGTTTGTCAGATTTTTATCCTCTGAGATTAATCCGCTGTTGTGTTGACCTAAAGCAACGACACAAGCACCTGTTAAGGTGGCCACATCAATAACCAATTCCGGTTCGAAACGCTCTACATAGGTGAGGGCATCGCAAAGCACGAGGCGACCTTCCGCGTCTGTATTTAACACTTCTACGGTTAAGCCGTTCATTGTAGTGAGAATATCGCCGGGGCGGTAGGCGTTGCCGTCCGGTAAGTTTTCACAGCCGGCAAGAACCGCAATTATGTTGAGAGGTAAATTTAATTCAGCAACGGCTTTCATTGTACCGAATACGGAGGCTGCACCGCCCATATCGTATTTCATTTCATCCATTTCTGCTGCCGGTTTTAAAGAGATGCCACCGGCATCAAAGGTTAAGCCTTTGCCGACAAGGACGATAGGTTTGGCATTTTTATCGGGTGCATTGTTAAAGTGAAGAACAGACATATAAGCTGAATTTGCCGAACCGCGGGAAACGGCTAAATAGGCGTTCATACCCAGCTCCGCCATTGTTTTTTCATCAATTACATCAAGTGAAAGTGCGGTTGATTTTTCCGCTAAATTTTTTGCTTGTTCGGCGAGATAAGCAGGGTTGCACACATTCGGCGGCATATTGGCGATATCACGTGCCGCTTTCACGCCGGAAGCAATTGCCTGTGCGTGAGTAATCGCAAGTTCTGCTTGTTTGCTATCGGCGTTGAACGTAATACTTTTTAAATTCAGTGCTTCTGCTTTTTTAGATTTGAATTGATCGAATTGGTAATTGGTGTGCTCGATAGTTTCAATGGCAAAACGCACATTCCAGTAGAGATCGCGATTTTTAAGTTCAATTTCTGTTAAATAGGAAACGGCTTCCTGTATATTTGCTTCTTTTAATGCCTTTAAGGTGTTTTGAATAAGTTGTTTATATTGGCGTTCGGTCAGTTCTCCCTTTTGTCCGCAACCAACGATAAGTACACGTTTTGCTGCAATGCCGTTAAGATCGCGCAGTAAAAGGGTTTGCCCTAATTTACCGGTGAGTTCGCCGGATTTGATTAATTGATTCAGATAGCCCTGTGTGGCGTGGTCGATTTCACTGAAACTTTTTGAAAATTCGTTGTTCTCATACACACCGATTAAGATACACTCTACAGCTTGAGAAAGTGCGGTCGATTTTGCTTGATATTTCATTTGATTTCCTTATTTGGTCTGTTTAATTTAGCGAAAATAAGGTATCATACGCGACCGGTTTTATCTAGGGTTATTAGGCGTTCATTCGCATTCTCCCCCCGATTTTAATGATAAAGAATAACGAAATAAGATGATTTTAACTCGATATTTAACAAAAGAAGTATTCAAAAGCCAAGTGGCGATTTTGTTCATTTTGCTGGTGATCTTTTTTTCTCAGCAACTTGTGCGTGTATTGGGATCGGCTGCAAATGGTAAGGTACCGGCGGATTTAGTGTTTTCGTTGTTAGGTTTAGGTATGCCGGCGATGGCGCAATTGATGTTGCCATTGTGCTTGTTTATTGCGATTTTACTTACTTTCGGGCGTTTATATGCGGAAAGCGAAATTACCGTAATGCGTGCTTGCGGTGTAGGGCAAGGAATCTTGGTTCGGGTTGCGTTATTATTATCTTTATTAACCGCAGGGCTTGCTGCCTATAATGCTTTATGGCTTTCCCCTTGGGCAATTCAAAAGCAAAGCACGATTGTTGAAGAGGCGAAAGCAAATCCAACCATGGGAGCCCTTTCTTCCGGTCAGTTTATGTCCACCGGTAACAATGACTTCGTGTTGTTTATTGATCGTATCAAAGGCAGTCAAATTAATGATGTTTATTTGTTCCAAACCACGCCTAAAGGGCAATCCAAACCTTCGGTGGTGACGGCAGAAAACGGTGAACTGAAAGCATTGCCAAATGGTGATCAAATATTGAATTTACAAAATGTACAGCGGGTTGAAGGCACGGCGGCATTGCCTGATTTCCGCATTACACATTTTGATGATTACCAAGCCTATTTAGGCTATCAATCCACTGATAGTAAATCCGATGAAGCGGCGACACTTTCATCAGATGAATTGATGAAGCAAAACAGTCCTGCCGCCAAGGCTGAATTACAGTGGCGTATTTCTTTGGTGTTAGCCGTGCCATTGATGGCATTAATTGCCGTGCCGCTTAGTCGAGTCAATCCCCGTCAAGGTCGTTTTGCGAAAATTTTACCCGCATTATTGCTTTACCTTATTTATTTCTTATTACAGAGTTCATTTAAATCCGCCGGTTCAGCCGGAAAATTAGACGCAGCGATTTTTATGCCTATCGTCAATATCATTTTCTTATTGCTCGGTATTATTCTGAATGGTTGGGATAGTACGCCGATGTATAAACTCCGTAGTTTTTTTAGCCGAAAAGGGTAAGCCGAATGATGATGAATACCTTAGACCGTTATATTGGTAAAAGCATTTTAGGGGCGATTTTTGCAACCTTATTAACGTTTGTTGGTTTATCGGCAATTATTAAATTTGTAGAGCAATTTAGAAGCGTAGGAAAAGGTTCTTATGATGTATTACAAGCGGTAGCTTACACATTTTTAACGATACCGAAAGATGTCGAAACCTTTTTCCCGATGGCAGCATTACTTGGGGCATTAATTGCGCTTGGCGGGCTTGCCAGTCGTAGCGAGCTGGTGGTAATGCAATCTGCCGGATTTTCCCGTTTTAAAATCGGTTTGGCGGTAATGAAAACCGCGTTACCACTGGTTGTTTTGACCATGGTTATTGGTGAGTGGGGGATTCCGCAAACGGAACAATTTGCCAGAGATATGCGTACACGTGCGATTTCCGGTGGTTCAATGCTTTCCGTAAAAAATGGTGTTTGGGCGAAAGATGGTCAGAATTTTGTTTTTGTACGTAGAGTGTCGGAAGAAGCAAAACTAAATGACGTATATATTTATAGCTTTGATGATAATCGAAACCTTATCGGTTTAAAACACGCCAACCAAGGAACCTATTTACCGGAAGAAGGCAAGTGGGAGTTACGCCAAGTCAGCCATTCAGTTATCGGGCAAGAGCAAATTTCTAATACGAATCGATTATCCGAACGCTGGGAAACCAATTTAACACCGGATAAGTTAGGGGCGGTTTCATTGCGCCCAACGTCATTGTCTGTTAGTGGGTTGTATGAATATATCGCGTTTTTAAAAGAAACGGGACAAGATGCAAGACGTTTTGAACTGACTTTTTGGCGTAAAATTTTCCAACCGATTTCAGTTGGTGTGATGATGATGTTGGCGCTTTCCTTTATTTTCGGATCTTTACGAAGTGTTACTGCGGGGGCGAGGATCGTAACGGGAATTTGTTTCGGTTTCTTGTTTTATGTGGTAAACGAAATTTTCGGACAACTTAGCGTGGTTTATAGCATGCCGGCGATGTTTGGCGCGTTGATTCCAAGTCTATTATTTATCGCCATTATTTGGTGGTTATTGAGTAAGAAGCGGGATTGATTTTCAGCATTATGTATCACTTGCACAAAAGACCATTTTTTTATCCATACGTAGGGTGCGTTAGTCTTTCCGTAACGCACCAAATTGGGCTTTAATGGTGCGTTCCTTTGGCTAACACACCTTACTCTGTTTTATGCAACAGCTACATAATATCGTTAATTTTCAACACATAGAAAGTGCGGTCAATTTCAATTGTATTTTAAAACGCTAAAGAAATTGACCACACTTTTTTAGACGGTTAGTTGTCTTTAAATTCTTCCATCATTTTTTGCGCTTTTTTCACCATTTCTTCAGAACCGACAAATAAGGGTACGCGTTCGTGTAGCTCTTTCGGTTCTATATCTAAAATTCTGCGATAGCCGTTAGTCGCCAAACCGCCGGCTTGTTCTGCTAAGAATGCGATTGGATTTCCTTCATAAAGTAAGCGCAATTTCCCTTCCGGATAAGTAGTTGCACTCGGGTAAATATAAATCCCGCCTTTTAATAAATTACGGTGAAAATCAGCCACAAGCGAACCGATGTAACGGGATACATAAGGGCGTTGTGTCGATTTATCTTCTTCTTGGCAGTATTTGATATATTTTTTCACACCCTGTGGAAATTTGAGATATTGCCCTTCGTTGATGGAATAAATACGACCGTTTTTCGGCATTTGCATATTTTCATGAGACAGGCAAAAAGTGCCGATAGACGGATCGTAAGTAAAACCATTCACGCCGTGTCCGGTGGTGTAAACCAACATCGTTGATGAGCCGTACACAATATAGCCGGCGGCAACCTGTTTGTTTCCCGGCTGGAGAAAATCTTCCAAAGTTACCGGCGTGCCGATAGGGGATATACGGCGATAAATGGAGAAAATTGTTCCTACGGAAACATTCACGTCAATATTGGACGAACCGTCAAGCGGGTCTGTGAGAATCACATATTTTGCATTACGTCCTCGTTCGGTATCAAATGCGATGAAACTTTCTTCTTCCTCTGAAGCAAAACCTGCCACTTCTTCACGTGCCATCAATGCCGCTTTCATTGTGTTGTGAGCAAAGAGATCCAGCTTCATTTGGCTTTCACCTTGTACATTCTCAACACCTGATTGCCCTAAAATATTCGTTAAGCCCGCTTTGTTTATATCACGGTGAATAATTTTCGCCAATAAACGAATAGAAGACAAAATACCACTCAATTCCCCCTTTGCATTAGGGTATTCCGCTTGGCGTTCTACAATAAATTCACTTAATGTTTTCATGCTTTTCCTTTTATGTTTATACAGATCGGCGGAAATTATATGCGATTTGAATTTTTCACAAAAAAGCCAATTTTTCAGAATGGGATCTTGATCACAAATTATTTTTTTCAAAAAACGATTGACAGATCAATGATTTTCTAAACACTCATCAAAACGCTCTCTTTTTCCGTGTCAAGAAATTCTTCACATTTGTTTGGAACGCTGAATTCTTAAATGCCCGATTTTCTTTCCTGTAACCATCTTGACAAGTGAATATCCACGATATCGACCAAGTGTTTGAGAAACGAAATGTCTTGTCCATTATGAAAACGTTGTGTATCACGAGAGCGAAACAATAAAAGTGCGGTCGGTTTGTGCGTATTTTTTGTCCCGAGTAGGCAGCAAGCAACGGAACCGATAGGAAATTCTTCCGCTAAAAACATTAGGGATTTTTCTTTATTGCTTAAATCTCCCAGATAAAACCGGCGTAAGCCAAAGCGTTCTAACCGAATAATTTCAAAGGCTTTTCGATCAATCCGGTAGTGAGCAGGCAAACTGTTATCTTTTTCCCAGCTGTCGCTAAATAGCAGAATTTTAGCTCCATCCAATTCATAGGATTTTGCCCATTGATCCAACTTATTTGCCGCAGAAAGAAAATTTTCCGCTTGAAAAAGTTTCTTTTGTAGCGGCATTAGAGCGAAAAAAATATCGGCTTCTTGAATAGCCAGTTGGTGAAGTTTTTCAATCTGTGAAGTTAACGTGGTGATTTGTTTACGTTGCTGTGCCAATTGTGCTTCAACGAGCGATATTGAACCTTTATGCGGGTGGTATAGCGTTAATGTTTCTAATAAATCGGGGTGTTGTGTGAAGAAATCGGGATGTGTTTTGAGATAAGTAATAATGTCTTGTGTATTCATGATAATGTAGGGGTGTGGTGTCGTTTACCACTAAATATTAGCAGGGCGTATATGATTATACGCCCTACAACTGCAAAATTATGCACCGAAAGGATCACGTAAAATCATGGTTTCAACACGATCAGGACCGGTAGAAAGAATATCTACCGGTACGCCGGTAACTTCTTCAATACGTTTGATATAGTTACGGCAGTTTTGTGGCAATTTATTGACATCGGTTACACGGAAAGTGTTTTCTTTCCAACCCGGTAAGGTTTCGTAAATAGGCTCTACGCCTTCCCAGTCTTTTGCTGCAAGTGGGGCATATTCCACAATTTCACCGTTTGGCATTTTGTACGCAACACAGATTTTTATTTCATCAAAGCCGTCTAATACGTCTAATTTTGTCATACAGAAGCCTGAAATTGAGTTAAGTTGAACTGCTCGGCGAATTGCTACCGCATCGAACCAACCGCAACGACGGGCCCGACCGGTTACTGCACCGAACTCATTCCCTTTGCGTGCAATTTCTGTACCCACATCGTCAAATAATTCCGTTGTGAACGGGCCGCCACCTACGCGAGTACAGTAAGCCTTGATGATACCCAATACATAATCAAGATTACGCGGACCAAAACCGGCACCGGTAGCCACACCACCGGCGGTAGTGTTTGAGCTGGTTACGTACGGATAAGTACCATGATCGATATCTAACATCGTACCTTGTGCGCCTTCAAATAGAATGTTGTCGCCATTTTTACGTGCGGTATCAAGGATCGTAGTAATGTCGGCCACCATACCGGTGATGACATCGGCAACCTCCATAACATCATTTAAGGTTTTTTGATAATCAACAGGGTCAACTTTATAGTAATTTACTAATTGGAAATTATAGTATTCAAGAATGTTCTTGAGTTTTTCGGCAAAAGTTTCTTTATCAAATAAATCCCCTACGCGTAAGCCACGGCGAGCGACTTTATCT